>JANORE010000466.1:0-2549 GCA_031415155.1 Akkermansiaceae bacterium
CGAATCGCTTCGATCGAGTCCAGGGCCGCACCGGCAGCGCCATCATGGTTCATGGTAACAGCGTTTCCATCGGCTGCCTTGCGATGACCGATGAAAAAATCGAGGAAATCTACACGCTATGCGCTGCGGCTCACGGCGGCGGCCAAGCCTTTTTCCGTGTCCATCTATTTCCGTTCCGCATGACGCCTCAGCGAATGCAACAAGCGACAGAGAACCCGAACTTACCGTTCTGGAAAAACCTCCAAGAGGGATACGATTTTTTTGAGAAAAACCTGATCCCGCCCGATGTCTCCGTAGGCGATGGGTGCTACCAATTTCGCGATTAGTAACAGGGGGACGAACTCGCCGTGGTGACCTTCAACCAAGGGATAAGCTTTCCCTTGGCCAAGCTCCTAGGCTCGCTCCTTGGGAACGTTGATGAGAAACTTGGTCTCGCTGCCGGGAATGGAAGTCACGCCGATGGTGCCGCCGTGCGCTTCGATGGCTCTTTTTACAATGGAAAGCCCGAGGCCGGTCCCCTTGATTTCCTGCTGCGAATGGTGTTTCTCCACGCGGAAGAATCGGCGGAAAATATGGGGTAAATCAGCACTCGGGATGCCGACGCCGTTGTCGGAAACCCAGACGTGGATCTTATCCTCGACCGCTTGGCAGCCGATTTCGACACGAAGCCCATTGTAAGGATTCTGTTTGAGGGCGTTTTCGACGAGATTGAAAAGCACTTGGGTCCAGTAAAAGCGATCTCCTTGTACGACGAGATCTGGGTCTGGCACAATGACGACCATTTCCGCGTGTTGATTCCGAATGACGGATTCGAGGCGCTCGAGGACGTCTTTGATGCAGGAGGCGAACCGGAAGGGTTCGATCTTGAGCGTGTTCACCTCGCCAGATTCTAGCCGAGAAATGACGAGCATGTCCTCCACGATGCGAGAGATGCGGTCCGCATGTTTTTTCATGATGGTGAGAAATCGACGGGCCATCTCTGGCTCATCGATCAAGTCATCATTTAAGAGATTTTCCAAATAGCCATTGATGATGGCAAGCGGCGTCCGTAATTCATGGGAGGCGTTGGCCACGAAGTCTTTGCGGACTTGTTCGAGTTGATGTTCAGAAGTCACGTCGCGGATAATGACACGGGTGGTAGAAGAGTCGCCAGATGGCGTGGGGAGTTGGGCGGCATCGATGATCCATGCGTTGAATCCGCGAGTCTCGAGATCACCTCGCGGAGAAGTTTGTTGGGGGAGGACGACGCGAGATTGTACGGGTTCGCCTGTCGCAAGACAGCGGAGCAGGGCATCCGCCAGGCGGGGATCAAGAAACGCTTCACTGATCGGGCGATTGACGAGTTCACGGGCTCCGAAAAGTGCTCGTGCGGCTTCATTGGCGAAGCGGATGTTGGCATTTTTATCGACGAGTAAGAATGCATCCCCGAGCGCGTCCAGTAAGCGATTACGGTCATCATGAGCTTTTTTAAAATCTTGTTCGAGGCGTAGTTTCCAAGCGTTGACTTCGGCGAGTGATTGTTTGCGGGAGCGGCAGTGATGGATGATAACAACGATAAGCGCGGTGGATGCCAAGATGGCGGCGGAGATGGAAATTTCAGAAATCATGCGTCGGCTTTTGCAACGCAATATCCGACTCCACGAATTGTTTCAACCAAAGTACCATGAATCCCCAGTTTGTGTCGCAGTCGTTTCATGTGGGTATCGAGCGTTCGGCTATTAGTCGCATCACTATAGCCCCAGACGCTGCGTAATAAATCATTGCGGTCTTGGGTTTTTCCCGCGCGTTCGCAGAGGAACAGAATGAGTTTGAACTCGGTGGCGGTAAGTTCGGTGGGTTCGTTATCGATATAAAATTTCAAGGAGTTTTTATCAAAACGGAAGGGTCCGTAAGTGAAATCCACACTTCCGGGCGGGGAGTCTGAGCGTTTAAGAATCGCCTGAACACGGAGCATCAGCTCCTTAGGGCTGAAGGGCTTGGTGAGATAGTCATCGGCTCCGGCTTCCAGTCCTTGGATGCGGTCTTCCGTCTGGGCACGTGCGGTCAGCATGATGACGGGAGTATTCACCGTGCGCGGGTCTCTACGAAGTTCGCGGAAGACGGAGTATCCATCGCGGCCAGGAAGCATGAGATCCAGAAGGATCAAGTCTGGCCGCTCACGCATGGCGAGTTCTGTCCCCTCAATCCCATCATGGGCTTTGATCGCTTCATAACCAGCGCGTTGAAGATTGAAGCCGATCAAATCAGCAATGTCGCGCTCGTCTTCAATAATCAAAATTCGATGCATCACTGATCAGAATAGGGATCTAGTAGCGGCAGCACGAAACTATGCATTGTGACGTTTTCGTCACAATAGGTCCTTGCCAACGTAGCTTCCTGCCTGCGTGGTGCGCGCAATCCCAATTTTAACACCAGCTTCGATGGAAGTATTCACCCCCGTGTGGACACCGTCACCCAAGATGGTGCCGAATTTCAAGCGACCCGTGCTCACGGATTTCCCCTGAATCATGGAATCGTGATGCCGCCCATCATGACGATGGTTTTCCGTG
>JANORE010000467.1:0-4594 GCA_031415155.1 Akkermansiaceae bacterium
CCTAGAATTCCTGCTTCGTCGTCGGGGATCTTCGCGATGGCCGGATCTCCGGTGTCTGATTCGGTAATCTTTAAGGTATAATCAAAGTCGGGGACTTCGGGCAGATCCTCTTCTTTTAACAGCTTGAGATACTCGGGATCCGTTCCGATATGCGATAGTATGATCTTATATTTAGAACCTGCGGGAAGGTGGAAGGTTTCTGTCTGAGTTTCGCCGTAATTACGATTGGTGCGCTCGTGCTTCTGTGGATTCATATCTCCTTCCAACGGCTCAAGGGTCACCTTATATTTCTCGGAATGGCTGCCGCTATGATCACCGAATTCTATTTCCACGGGGATGACGGGTGGGGGCGGCGTGGCCGGGCCACCGGGGGTGCCGCCGGGATTTTCCGGGGTGCTTGTGGGGTTGGTCGGATTGCTGGCGTTTTCGTTTTCGAGCTTATCGTCGCGCCCATCACCGTCGGTATCTGGGTTGTTTGGGTTGGTCCCGATCTGGTCTTCGGCACTGTTGATGAGTCCATCGTTGTCAGGATCGGCAGCCGAGTCATTATAGGGATCTCCGTCGGTTTCATTGTTCACCAAGGCGGAGTAACCGTATTTGATTTCCCATCCATCACCCAGACCATCGTCGTCGGTATCGGGCTGGTTAGGGATGGTACCATGAGTATTTATCTCCGCGATGTTGGTGAGTCCATCTTGGTCTGGGTCTTCAAGTGAGTCGTTGATTCCATTGTTGTTAGAATCTGGAACATTCGGATTGAGGGCCAGCTTGAACTCCCATAAATTACTCAGTCCATCGCCGTCATGGTCGCTGGTAGCGTCAGTATTACTCAAGGGATTCAGTAAATACGTGATCTCGAATCCGTCCCGTATGCCATCGCCATCCGTGTCTTGATTTTTCGGATGGGTATGATGTATATTGACCTCTGCGGGGTCGGACAAGCCGTCGTAATCGGTATCTACACGGTCTGGACGCGTATGATGAATCATGAATTCAGATAGATTGGTGAGTCCATCCAGATCATAATCCTCCAAACCATCAGAAATCCCATTGCCATTACTATCAGCGAGTGTCGGATTTAAGCCTATCCATATCTCGGTAGGATCGAGTAATCCGTCGCCATCAGTATCGATATCTGCCACCGCTGGATTGCTAAAATAGAGATCTACCTCCTCGCCATCGAACAGGCCATCCCCGTCTGTGTCTGTTGAATTCGGATTTAAGCCATTGAAAAATTCATACCCGTCTTTAAGGCCATCTTTATCGGTATCGTCACTGAAAGGATCGGTAGAAGAATCCACAATATCATACCAATTTAAGATGCCATCGTTGTCAAAATCACCCCCAAGATCAAAATTTTGGTCGGTATATCTGAGGCGGAAAAATGCCTTGTCCGCCGTGCCATCTACCTCGTAGCTGATTTCCTCATCATTTCCACTCTCGACGATCGGTGCCCATGACCACTTGTTTAGATGATCATTCGGATCGGAAACTTGTAGGAGATACGTGCGTCCCGCGTGACCATACCAACGGAAAAATTTGTTATTTCCCACCGTAACTATATCTGACGTCTGCTCAATCCCGTTCACCGGCTGAGCGGAAATCAGTGAAATTGTATATAATAATGAACCTATCAAAATGAGGGGGAATTTCATTTTTCACCTCCTTCATTTTTCAGATAGCGGCTGCCCCGGTGCGGCTTGAGCCAGAAGGTATGGTTTTCCGGTTTCGGCGGATGTGCCGCGTGCCATGCGGCGGCGGCAGCTTGGTATTCCTGTTGTGCCTTTTGAATGAGGGCGAGACGAGGCTTGTGACGCAGGAAATAATCTCGCAGGGATGTGAGAAGTTTTTCCGCTGCTGCATTTTTCGGGTCTCCGGCGGTGATCACAAATGAGTCCGCAGCGACCACCGGGTGCGGCGGAATCGCCACCTCATCGTCTAGCCGGTGCTGCTTATCCGTCGTATCGAGATGACTGGCTGCTAGAAAAAAAGTATGAAACTCCCCGTCGATCGCGATCTGCGAAATGGGCGACAAGAGCGTGAAATCCCAGCCGCACCACGCCTCGAATGACTCCTTCGTTTCCGGGTTCGTCCACTTCACCTGGCTAAGACGGTGGTCATAAACCATGGCACCGATGGAGACGATGTAGGAGGGTTTCCCCTCTGGCCCCGCCACGGATGGCCGAGGAATCGGTGGTGGCGGGAGATCGGGCAAGGTCGAGGCTTCACCGCGGATCAACGTCATCTGATGAGTCGGAGATTTCATCACGGAGGACGCCATCACCCGCATCGGCGGCACCTGCTTAGGCGGTGGCGGCGGGGTGAACTTGAGCACCTGAAGCGGCGGTGTGTCATCGGCGATCTCTTGGCCACCCAAAAGTGGCAAGCACGAGAGCGAGATATAAAAGAGAGCTTGGACCCGTGTCTGTGTGCTTGCGCTAGATCGTCTTATCGCGCCTTCCTCTATTCCAATGCTTCTTGAGCGATTACTAGAATCGTGATTTTTCATGATGATTTGATGGGTGTAGATACTGGAACTTTCCCTCGGCGGCGGAGATGGGGAAATTGAGTCAGTATTGTCACTTTCATGAAACATGAGGCGCGGACTTGAATCCACGCCCCACACCAAGGCACCTCGAAGCGCCAAACGAATCAGACGCGGCCAAGCCGCGCCAATAGGCGCGACGGACTTTGTTTGATTCGCTGGGCAGATGAAATTTCGAGGTTTCTGGTGTGGCCCAAGAGCCCTTTGTGGTCGCAAAGGTATGTGTGAAAATTTGAGTTAGATCATAGGAGAAGATTGCTAATGATTAGCAATAGAAGACGAGTAGCATCTCAGGCTGTGTCTCGACAAGAGGATTTTCCGGTGAGTTTGGTCCTGTGCATGAGGACTTGTGGAAATGATGCCGTCGCTCAATGGACTGCGCCCTTGGGGCAATCCAACCCAATGTTTTCCACAAATCTCCACGCGCAGCAGTATCTCTAACCCGCGCGGGTGGTCTTAGCGCGCGTGAAAATCAGAGACTGCGGCGACCTTGCATGGCGCGGAGTAAAGTAAGTCCATCCGCATGTTCCAAGCCACCACCCGCAGGCAGACCTTGCGCGATGCGGGTGAGTCGGCAGTTTCTGCCACGCAGCAGTTCTGCTAGATAATTCGCCGTTGCCTCGCCTTCCACATCCGAGCCGAGTGCGAGGATGACTTCGATTTCCTGCGGCGCGGCTTCGATTCTACGGATCAGTGGCGGGATGCGTAAATCTTCGGGTGAGACTCGATCCAGGGGTGAAAGTTTTCCCCCTAGGCAATGATAGCGGCCACGAAATGCGCCAGAACGTTCTAATGGCAAAATATCCGTTGCCTGCTCGACGACGCAGAGAATGAGATCATCCCGCGTGGAATCCTCGCAAATCGCACAGCCGGTTTCTGTGGCGAAAAACCCACAAACCACGCATGGCCGGACGGTTTCTTTCGCGACCAATAGCGCCTCAGCCAGTGGTGATGAATTCGCCTTGGGACTTTGTAATAACCAGACAGCGATGCGCTCGGCACTGCGCGGACCGATGCCTGGCAGGCGCTTGAGTTCACCGACGAGTGCCGTGACGGGTTCTGGAAAATCAGCGCGTTTCATGAGAAGATTTCCCCGGAATTCCATCGCAGGCCATTTGATGTCTACTTGCGTAGACTAAAGCACAAACGCCGGACCATAGCGTCGCGATGAATGGCACCCCGATATCCGGTGCATGGGCCGCTAAACTGAGGACCGGAGCCCACCCAGCGATGAGAAATAGCGTGGTGATCCACAAGACGCAGCGCCGCCAATTTCTCGGGACACTTAGAATGGCGAACGCCAGCCCGAAGGCGAGAAGCACCGCCACCAACCACACGAATCCATCAGGTAAGGCTTTCGGAAAAGCTATCGGCTTGCCGCGTGAGATGAGTTGGGAGACGGATAAATTAACGCGATCCATGATGCGGAGCGCACTCAGCCCGGCGACGAGTAAAATCGAAAGTGAGCCGATGGCCGCAGCAGGCACTAGCACATGGCCAAGAGGGAGGATGGGTGTTAGCTTGCTCAAAATCTCATTTGCCTCTCATAAAACTCTCTTCATACGGCGGTTCTGCAGCCAGCACTCGCTCGACTTCCAATACCGGCTGCGTGGAACCTTCTTCGACCGGGAAACGCATGATCCCAGCCACTTTTACCCAACCATTCTCCGGAAACTCGGGCGGCTTTTTCCCGAACTCAAGAATGATCGGCACCGCCTTGCTATCCGCAGCACAGCAAGTGATGAATAATCGGTATAGACGCTTCCGCGAGCCGTTCGGATTGCGGACTTTCTCCTCAACCCAGCGGCCTTCCGTTTCCACTCTCATGCCTTCAATAAGCGTCTGCATTTCGCGGTCTCCTGTCGTAAAAAACAATTCCATCAGGCTGAATTCAAAAAATCCATCTGCCGTCTTGCGGTGGCCTTTTTCGATTTGCTCGCGAGTCAGTTCCGGCATGGCTGAGGAGAGAAATGGCTTCGTGACAGATGCCGGAGCATCGTAAAGTCCCTTCCGCGTCAATGCACCGATCGAATATTCATCCTTCGTCCA
>JANORE010000468.1:0-3728 GCA_031415155.1 Akkermansiaceae bacterium
TGTCGAGTTTCCGACACCGCTGACACTGAATGGAGTCGCGGCTGTCAAGAAGACATAAACTTCATCACCTGGCAGACCGACGTAACCGAATAATTGGCCACCAGCTACATTGACGGTTTGAAGTGGTGATACACCCGATGTTAAAATACCAAAATCAAAGAAGTCAGCACCAGAACCTGTATTACCAACGCCGTCAGAAGCCGCGAGGTTCACGGAAGTGCTAGGCAATCCGAAGGCTGCTGCCACTGTGACTGTGGTGTCAGTTCCCGCAGCATAAATGCCATTGAAGCCCGCATCTTGAAAAAGTCTGAGGGTACCATCAAGAGTTGCTGTAACTCCTAATGCAGCCGTTGGATCATTATTCTCGATGGTAACTTGTGCTTGAACGGCTCCATCGACTCTGATGATGGCTCCGGTGAGGGTGCCCAAAGTGCTATTGAACTTAGGGAGTGCCACGCGAACTGGACCTGAAGGATTGAACAAACCAATCAAACCGTTAACTGGATTGAACGGGGAGACGTCTCCAGGAATGTTAGTTCCTACAGGTTGGAGCTGTGATGTGGTAGCAGCAGTTGCTGCGACTGCTGACAGTGCGAGGATTGCTGTCGTTGTTATTACTTTCATATTGTTTGTATGGGGGTCTATGGAGAATAAAATTTGCGTTTTGTGCGGAGTTCAATCTCAGAAATTAAAGAGTTCTTCTTTTTCTGAGGGTGAGGAGAAGGATGGATGCAAGACCGATGGAAAGAGTGGATGAAGGTTCAGGGATCAAAGAAACATCCGAAGTAAGTCTCACTCCCGTTTGAGAAGCCAGAAACACATTACCCGTAAATGTTTGGGTCGTTAGTGGATTGAAATTAGCAACTGCTGGAAGAATATAAGTGCCTGCGCGAATCGTTATGGTATCGGTAAGAGCGACTGTGACACCTGCTCCGAAGACGATGTAGCCATCATTCAACGTAATCGCGCCAAAGTTGATGGAACCGTCTCTCACAAACGAATTTACTCCAGCGGCTGTGTCCGGCCCACCGTTTTGTGAGTAGGTGGTTGAAAGTGTCGAAACTGAGACGGTGTTACTACCATCACTGGCGGCGACCCACTCATCAAAAACCAAGATACGGGCGGTACCAGCAGTGGTTACCGTCAAGGTGATATCTTGATCGATGATGAGAGAACCCGGCAAGACATTGGTAGGAGCGACTACGATGACTGCTGCTTGTGAGGCTTGGCTCATAAAACAGCTAAGGGCAGCAATGGCCGCAGGGAGGAATAGTTTTTTCATGGGGTGATTGGTTGTTTGTATGATGTTTGATTTGATATAAACAGCGGGGGAAATCAATCAGCAATTCGTGTGCCAGCACCGCTCAAACAAGAATTACTCTAATTTAGAGGCGGAGGTCAATCGGATTTATCAGTTTGTTCAAAAAATAATGATCATTCCAAAATCGTTGATTGTGAGACTACTGTGTATTTTTCAAAGGGTCCGCCTCGAAGTTTTCATCGATCCAGTGTCAAGAAACGAAAGGAATCGGGGGCAACTGTTAGATTTCAGCAAAATGGGGAGAGATGCGTGATCACGAGGCTTCAGACTACCGATGTCCGGTGAGTAAGGAGCGAGGCAGTTACATCGATTATATTCATTTGGAGGACCTTTGCATTTCATGCGGCAAATAGGCTGGTGCATCCGTTTTCAACATGGCATTCACAGGCAGGAAATATGAAATTGATTTACCATCTGGCTGGGTATTATGCCTGATGGCAGCCTGCGGGATGCTGGTGGTGGGGTGTAGTTCTAAAGAATGGCAGGAATCTGCGCCGGGAAAACAGGCGAGTGGAAACTTGATGTCTATCGCAGGCGGTATGAAGCAAGGGAAAAACGTGATGTTCCAGAAATACGATTCTAGTAAGAGCATCAAGTGGTCGAGTGGGGCGATTTCGCAGTTAGATTTCACCGGTGTGGCCTTCGACATGAATCGCACGGCGACTTTGATTTCACCAATTCACGTCTTGATGGCGGCGCATCATTCACGGCAGGTGGGGGAAATGGTGGTATTTCATGATCGGACGGGCAAACGCCATGAGGCGAAGCTGGTGGAACTCAAGTATGGTCCGCCTGACTCGGATCTCGCGGTGGCTCGGCTAGATCGGGCGATGCCAATCTCGCCTTACAAGGTGCTTCCCGGAGGCTTAGATAATCATCAGATGCTGCGGCTAGAGCCAGTGGTGGTGACTAACCAGTATGGCCAAGTTTTCATCCACACCATTCATCATATTGCGAATGGATATATGACCTTGGGGCCTTTAGCGGATTTAAATAGCGGTCTGGCTGGAAAATTGGTGAGTGGAGACAGTGGAAATCCGAGTTTTCTCTATCAAGACGGCACAATGATCTTGGTAGAGCTACATCGCTACGGTGGCTTCGGCCGTGGGCCCTTCATCTCGGACAAGGGGAATTTCGCCTCGATCAATGCGTTGATGCAGGAGCTTGGCGGGGGGCACCAGCTTTCGGTCCAGCCCTACCGGAGAACGGGACCGACTTTGCTTGAGTGAGTTGATGAGCACCGTGACGGAGAACGGCAGATTGTTTCACCCCGATTTCTGGCCTGAGGCCAGATCAATTAAGCTGTTCTAGCCGAGTCGGTTTGCAAAGCAATCGACGCGCTCCCTCGCGAACAGAATCTCTTGGCGTAACTGACGATCGAGTGGCAATTCCTCCGGCTCCATGATTACTGGCCTTTGGGTGCTTCGATGTGTTTAAAAAGGCGGAATAAATCACTATTCGAAGTGAAAATCGTGGTCGTGTCCTTGTCTAAAGTTTTCTTAAAAGTCTCGAGTGTTTTAACAAACTGATAGAAATCTGCTGCAGAGGCACTGGAATTATAAGCCGTCGCGTAAATGCCCGTGGCTTGGGCGTCTGCCTTGCCTTTGATTTCCTGTTCCTTACGATAGGCTTCAGACTCGATGGTCAGCAGATCGCGTTCTTTACGTCCGATGATTTTAGCAGCTTCGCCAGCACCTTCTGAGCGGAAACGGTCGGCGATTTGAAGGCGCTCAGATGCCATCCGTTTGTAGATCTTGTCGATCACACCGTCTTTATAATTGATGCGTTTGAAACGGACATCGAGTAGCTCGATACCCCAGGAGCTGTCCTTCGGTGGTGAGGCCTTTAGAATTTGTTGTTCGAGAGCATTTCTTCCCAAACGGATTGCTGGAAGAGTGCCGATGCTGGCATCCGCTTCTTTGAGTGCTTCGTCTTGGGCTGGCTTACGATCCTTATTGCTGCGGATGACTTCGATGAGATCGTGCGCAGCGATGACGTTGCGAGTTTCGCCGCCGATGATGTCGTCGAGCCTTGAAAGTGCGCTGCGTTCGTCGCGGAGTTTTGCATAATAAGTTTGTGGGTCAATGATCCGCCAGCGAGCGAAATTATCCACGGAGATGTATAACTTATCACGCGTCGGCATGTCGGTGGCTGGGCCGTCCCATTCGAGTAGCCGCTTCTCGATGCGGTTGACCTGCTGAATGAATGGCTTTTTAAAATGCAGCCCCGCCTCGTCCTTGTCAGGACTTGAGTTGATCGGAGAGCCAACGGGTTTACCGAATTCCGTGATGAATACTTGCTCGGTTTCACTCACCGTGTAGGCACTGCTCGAAATGATAGCGATACAAACGGCTACGATAAAGAAGATGGAAATGATTTTCATAATTTAAGGAAATGGGATTACTTG
>JANORE010000469.1:0-3512 GCA_031415155.1 Akkermansiaceae bacterium
CTGAAGTTCTGCGTACCACCATCGAGGAAAACCAAGCAATGATCCGCGAGACCGTGGCATATCTTGTGGAAAATGGCCGCGAAGTGATGTATGACGCAGAGCACTTTTTCGATGGTTATAAGGACTCCCCACAACACGCTCTGGCCACTCTCCAAGCGGCGGCGGATGGCGGTGCGGCTTGTCTCGTCCTATGCGACACGAATGGTGGCACCTTGCCCTCCGAGATCGTGGAAATTTGCGAAGCGGTGAAAAAGCATCTGCCAAATTCCCCCATTGGCATCCACACTCACAACGATTGCGAACTCGCCGTCGCGAATGCCATCGCAGGCGTTAGAGCGGGCGCGACTCAAGTCCAAGGAACCATCAACGGCTACGGCGAGCGGACTGGAAATTGTAATCTCATCTCCGTCATTCCGATTCTTCAGTTGAAGATGGCGATGACCGTCGTCCCGCATTTGGAAAAACTACGGGATTTGTCCTATTTCGTGGATGATGTCTCAAACAATCCACACTTCGCCCGAGCGGCCTTCATCGGTCGCACGGCCTTCGCTCACAAAGGAGGAATGCATGTGAATGCCGTGCAGAAGCTGGCTCGCAGCTACGAGCACATCATCCCCAGCAGTGTGGGCAATCGCCAAAATATTCTCGTTTCCGAGCTGAGTGGTCAGTCCAACATCCTCGTCAAAGCCCAGGAACTCGGAATTCCGTTAGAAAAAGGCTCGCCTGAAGCTGGCGAGATTCTGCGCCGGGTGAAAGAACTGGAAAACGACGGTTATTCTTACGAAGCCGCCGGCGGTTCACTCGAACTTCTGATCCGTCGCGAGCTGGGAACTTACACAAAAACTTTCGAAATCAACGAGTATCACACGACATTCCGGAAATATCGAGACGGCCATCCACCGGTTTGCGAGGCGACCGTCAAACTCACCGTCGATGGCACACCGGAACTCACCGTCGCGGAAGGAAATGGCGTGGTCAACGCGCTGGACATCGCCCTGCGTAAGGCGTTGCTACCATTTTACCCAGAAATCACCGATGTTTCACTCGTCGATTACAAGGTCCGGATTCTGGATGGGCATGACGCGACTGCCGCAAAAACGCGAGTTCTCATCGTCTCGACGGATGGCCAAGCATCATGGGGCACCGTCGGCGTTTCAGATAACATCATCGAAGCAAGTTGGCTTGCGCTCGTCGATGGGATCGACCTCTTTCTTCAACGGAAAAAGCCTTAGATCGGTCCAAGCAATTCCCATTCTTGACGTCACTTCTGTTTTTTAATAAATGGAGGAAATGAATTGGATGAAAAATATAATTGGAGCTGATAACGCAAGAGCCGCTTCTGAGGAAACTAAGGCGATTCTCTGCCGCATGGCGGAGGATGGTGATGATTTATCGCAACCACGGGAGATCGACTTTAATCATCTTTTCGCCGATGAGGAAAGCGCGGTTGCCTTCTCTGAGGCGGTAATTCTACGGGGATTTACGCAAGTAGATTGTGATTTTTGGGATGAGCAAGATGAATGGCAAACCTCGGTTCACGTGACAATGGTACCTAGCTTACTCGAAATAGACGTGATCGAGACAGAGCTGGATGAAATGGCTCGCTCATTCGACGGGCACCCAGATGGCTGGGGCTGCATGGAAGTGGTCGGCCCGGAATTACCGTAAGAGATTCTATCAATCTTCCTCGAATTTGCGGGCAATGAGGTCACCAATCGCCTCCAGAGCTGCTTCTGCATCAGTTCCATCCGCGCTCACGCAAATCACCGAACCATGGCCGGCTGCTAGCATCATAAGGCCCATGATGCTTTTTCCGTCTACTTCCTCGCCATCTTTTTCAACAAAGATATCCGCTTGGAAGCGATTTGCCGTTTTTACAAACTGTGCGGCGGGACGGGCATGAATGCCGAGTTTATTGAGGATGGTGTATTCTTTTTTTGCCATGAGAAACGGCCTGCGCCGCGCGGAACATAGAAAGTCAGGCGGAACGCTCCAAGGTAAAAGTACGGGGAAATTCTGCTTCCGTTATTGCCTTCCCATTTGGCCTTCCAGCCATCTTTTCCAAGAAATCGCGGTGGATCCGTCGGAGAAATCTCGACTTAAAAAGCGTCTTTCACATGGTTCACTTGGGGTTTTTCACCGTCCTCGACACTCACTTCCATGACATCGAATCGCCATGGTAAATCACGAGTGCCCAGCCGCTTGAGCCATGAATTTGCTCCGCGTTCGATCAGGCTTTGTTTTTCTTTGCCGACTGCATCAAGCCCGCGAATCTTGCTGCCAGCACGGCGAGTTTTCACTTCGATGAAAAGTAATAATTTCCCGTCTCGGGCGACGATGTCCACCTCACCTTTTCGCGGGCTGCGGTAGTTTTTCGCGAGAATTTTACAGCCTTTTGACTTGAGCCAAGCGGCGGCGACACGTTCGCCATAATTACCGATCCAGATTCGGTCGCGAGGCTTACCATCAGCCGCCTTCAAGCGGCAAGGTGAGTTGAGCGACGGGCTGAAACGAGCGACGATGGTGGCAGCAAGGGCCGTGAATCCGAAGCGCTTCAAGATGCACCTTCGTGCCATATCCTTGATGTTTCGCAAAGCCGAATTGAGGAAACTCTTGGTCGAGTTTTCGCATGATCCGGTCACGAGTGACTTTCGCGATGATGCTTGCGGCGGCGATCGAGAGAGAAAGCCCGTCGCCTTTGACGATGGCATCATACGGGAATGGGAAATCTCTAACCGGCAAGCCATCAATCAAGCAATGATCTGGGGTCATTGACAGTGATTCTGCGGCGCGGCGCATGGCCAGATGAGTGGCTCTTAGAATATTGAGTTGGTCGATTTCTTCACGGTTAGCTGTCGCCACGGCCCATAAAATTTCGGGATGAGTGGTGAGTTGCTCGTAGAGAAGCTCACGCTTGCGAGGGCTGATTTTTTTAGAATCGTCTAATCCGACGCAGGAGAAATCTTTCGGTAAGATGACGGCAGCCGCAGCAACGGGTCCGGCAAGCGGACCTCGGCCAGCCTCGTCGATCCCCGCTATCCAGCGAAGACCACGAGCACGAAGGGCGAGTTCGTAAGAGAGATCGGGCACGGAGCGTGATTAAAAACCATTGAATCGCTCACGCGTACTCAACTGAGAATTTTTCGTCGTTGCGAAAAGTTGGGTCGCGAAGACCGTGCCCTCACTATCGACGACCGCGCCGACGCCCGTGCAAGACCAAGAACTGTTCATATTGTATTGGTGATCTCTGGACTGCTTCCAGAGATCAACGATGACAGATGCGGCAGATTTGCCTGGGTGGTAAGCGGCGGCTACGTTTTCGCTGATGTTTTGGACGTTGAAATGCTCGCGAGCCACGAGTGCTCGGCCTTCAAATCCCCAGTGGCTGATATTTTTACCGTAGAGGTCGAATTTCCCACGATTCTGACGCATATATTCGCAATGATTATGAGCTAATTTATCTAGCCCGGGGTTTCTTGGGAGTTCTGATTTACCAAGGCCACTGCGGTAGG
>JANORE010000470.1:0-1924 GCA_031415155.1 Akkermansiaceae bacterium
TTGGGACCGCAGTTCCGCCTCGGGCTGCTCTCCACCCCGTCTCGCGACGACGCAGTTGCCTCCGGCTGCTTTCCCGTAGCTCGTCTCGGGATGACTCAGACTTTCACTGGTTGATTTCATGTATGTGCGCTCGCACTAGCCCAGGGCATCGCCCTGGGTAATGGGTGGACGAAATGGTTTAGCCCTGAAAGGGCGGAACTTTTCAGGAGGTGGTGCATCAAATTTCGCCCTTTCAGGGCTTGGATTCCTTGGGTTTTCTCGACCCAGGGCGATGCCCTGGGCTATCGCATTTTGCCCCGTTGGGGCAATCCATGGAGCACAATCGATTTTTTCACAACTGCATTCTTAGCGACCGCCTTTTTCACAACGATTTTCTTGGCGACTGCCTTTTTAGCGACCGCTTTCTTAGCGACTGCCTTCTTGGCTGTCACTTTTTTCGCGACTTTCTCCTTAACGGTCGGCTTCGGCTTGATGGTGGTCTTGGATTTGGTAACGGGAGAACTGGGCGAATTATCGAGGTCGATCCCGAAGATCCCGCTGATGTCTTCATACGCGATCCCAGCTTCGCCCGCAGTGGCTTGTCCGGCAGCAACGTCCCCAGCTTCGGTGATGAGTTCCAGATGATCGACTCCACGCAGTAAGAAAAGCAGCTCTGGCTGATGATCCAGGCGCGCGCCGATGCCGTAGACCACCGCTGCGATGTGTTTACAAATTCCAGCAGAATCTGGGCAAGAACATTGAAAGGTGATGTCCGCAGGCTCGGGAAAAAGTCCGACTTTCTCCTTCGTGACAGCTTCCATCACCGGCGGCGGGAGCTTTCCTTGGAGCAACCCGATGAGTGAGGTGATTTTACCCGAACATTCCTTTTTCAAATCCTTCCAACGCTCATATTTCAGAGGCTTAATTTGAATACTCACTCGATACAGTGACGATCCATTGACCAGTGCTTCGATGGATCCAGCTCGCACTTTCAAGTCGATCACCGCGCCGTGCCGGAGATAGCTGCGGCCACGCGGGAGGCGGTTCGCGAAATCCTGATATTGCTCGAGATTTGTATTCCAAGACTTCCCCCAAAAGGTGGTCGTTAGTTTGAGACCCGAGACGGATACCGGTTCGAGTTTCTCACCCTTTTTGGTCAATTTAGCCGCCAGTTTCTCGGCATTGATCTTTTTCTGTGCGACCGAGACGTAAGGAGCAAATCCGTAATAATCGTAGCGACCCATATTATGATTCGTTGGTGTTGATCTGATGGATGTCCAGGGAGACGAAGCCGATCAGCTCGGCATCACTCATCGCAGTCAAGGCGACCTCGCCGCCCTCGGCAAGCACTCCATCCGCCAGCCCCCGTTTTTCTGAGATGAGTCGATCAATCTTTTCCTCCAAGGTACCACGACAGACGAACTTGTGGACGAGGACATTTTTCTTCTGGCCGATGCGGTAGGCGCGGTCGGTCGCTTGATTTTCCACCGCTGGATTCCACCAGCGGTCGAAGTGGATGACGTGGGAAGCCGCCGTCAGAGTGAGGCCAGTGCCGCCCGCTTTGAGAGAGAGCAGGAAAAAGGGTGGCCCGCCATCGCGTTGGAAATCCTCGACCAGAGCACGGCGCTGCTTGATCGGCGTTTTACCCGTGAGAACCAGCCCGTCTCGCTTGAAAATTTCTTTTAATAATTCGCGCAAAGCCGGAATGATTTCGGTGAATTGGGTGAAAACGAGGATCTTTTCTTGGCGCTCCGCGATGGGTTGGCACAACTCACCGAGCCGGATGAATTTCCCGCTCGATGCCGGATTGTAATGAACGTCACCGCTGAATTGCGACGGGTGATTACAAATTTGTTTAAAGTTCATCAACGCGGCGAGAATGAGTCCACGCTTCTGGATGCCTTCCGTGATTTCTAGCTGATGAGCGAGCTGGTCCACCGCGCCC
>JANORE010000471.1:0-2646 GCA_031415155.1 Akkermansiaceae bacterium
AAGCCGGGGAACCGGCGGTTTGTCCGGCCATCGTGGCACTGGGGGAATTTCCCGTCATTTTTGCCAGCCCGAAGTCCGTCACTCGGAGGCGATTGCTCATGAACTCGATGAGGATATTAGACGGCTTTAAATCGCGATGCAGCACGCCATGGTCATGGGCATGTTGCATCGCCAGAGCTGCTTCGCGTCCCCATTTCGCCGCTTGCTGCATCTTTACGGGCCGTTCGGAGATCACTGTGCTTAATGGACGACCATCCACTAGCTCCATGACGAAATAAGGCATCCCCTCTGTTTCCCCCACTTCGTAAACGGAGACGATGTTCGGGTGATTCAGCCGGGCGGTGGCCTGCGCCTCGGTGCGGAAACGCGCCCGCGCCTCCTCCGTCGCCATATCTCCGCCGGGTAGAGTTTTCACGGCTACTGGCCGGTCCAGCCCACGTTGCAGCCCACGCCAGACGATGCCCATGCTTCCTCGCCCGATTTCCTCATGCAGATCGCAATCCCCCAGCACCCGCACCGGGATTTCTGCCACATCATCTGGCACACACAGCGGGCACAGATCCTCCGGCGTGCCGCTCGGCAGCCGCGCACCGCAACTCCGGCAACGTGGGATCGCTTCCGTCATGAAGAAAAATGAAGATGAAAGGCAGGCATCGGAATGCGGCAATTACGTTTTAAATTTCTAGGCAGAAAGATGGCCCCAAGGCGAGACGGAGTTTTCCGTAACTGCTGAGATTATACTGCCACGCTTCATGTTTTGTGGAAAACTTCGGGCTGGATTGCCCCGTTGGGGCAATCCTTTGAGCGACGGTACCATTTCCACAAATCATCATGCGCGGCAGTATAGAAATGACGTCTTCCTACGGGTTCCGCTCGAGACGGAAAAATACTCCGCTCTGATCGGCCACGCGATAGCAACGGCTTTGCTGTTTCCCATCTCCGATGAAAACAGGCCCCAATTTTTTCCATAGTTGGAGGTCGGTGGATACTTGGAGCTGTAGCGGTAAGTTGAGCGGGGGATTTGCGTTGGTGTGGCTGATGCTAACCCACCCCTCGTTGGTGGTTGAGAACTCTGAAGCCATATCTGCTGCATGGCCGACGTCCGTGCTGAATCGCGAGATCGCAAGAAGTAGGCTCATCGTGATCGAGCGGTTTGATTTGAGAAAGACGGCGGATGTTTTGAAGAATAAATTTTTCACTTCACCCTCTTCTTCGGCATCCGGCGGACGGCGTGGCAGAAAAGGCTGAGAAAAACCTCCGCCACTCTTTCCGCATCACACATGCACGCCGCACTCGCAGCTTCTTATTCAGCAAGATCATCTCTTCAATGGAGACGAAATCTTCCTCCGGTAAGGATTGCATCCGCAGGAGCCAGCGTATCAGTGATTTTCGGAAAGCCCTACGGCCTTGCGGACGCGAGTTAGAACCTTGCTCGCTTCTTGGCGGGCACGATGGGCTCCATCTGCGAGAACCTGATCGACGAAGCTCGGATCGGTCAAAATCTCGGCTCGCCGTGCACGCATCGGGGCGAAAAAATCCCAGTAGGCATCGGCGAGACGTTTTTTTAAATCACCATATCCCACGCCACCATTTTCATGATCGGAAATCATGGAAGAATAGTCCGCAGGGCAGGCGAAAAGCTTATAAAGCGCGAGGATCGTTGAGTTTTCCGTAGGTTTGGGCGCTTCCACGGGAGTCGAGTCCGTGGTGATTTTCATGACGAGTTTCTTCAGCTGTTTTTCCTCGCCGAAGATGGGGAGCGTGTTGTTGTAGCTTTTACTCATTTTCTGCCCATCAAGGCCGATGACGAGGGCGGTCTCTTCGCGGATGATCGGCTCGGGTAAAACCACCGTGCCATCGCCGTAGATTTCATTTAATTTCACCACGAGATCGCGCGTGACTTCGAGGTGTTGCTTCTGGTCTTTCCCGACAGGGACTTTGTTAGAATCGTAAAGCAGGATGTCTGCGGCCATCAATATCGGATAGGCGAAGAGCGCGTGGTTCGCAGCGATTCCTTGGGCGATTTTATCTTTATAAGAATGGCATTTCGCGAGCAGACTCATCGGGCAAACCGTCGATAGAATCCACGCGAGTTCATTCACTTCTGGCACGGCGCTCTGGCGGAAAAAAACCGCTCGCGCCGGATCAAGGCCGCACGCGAGGAAGTCGATGGCGAGTTCTCGCACATTTTCACGCAGTGCGGCAGGATTCTGCGATGAGGTCATCGCGTGGTAGTCTGCGATGAAATAAAAGGCTTCTCCTTCTTCTTGAAGGCGCACGGCTGGCTCCATCGCGCCGAAGTAATTTCCGACGTGAAGTTTTCCGCTCGGTTGGAGACCTGTTAGGATTCGCATCATGATAGTGAGTGATTGGGAATGATGGACCGAAGCTGATTTCAAAAAACACCGATGTCGATGCTCAGATTTGACAGAAATCTTGCGGCCATGCGGAAAATCCATACGACTCCCTGCAGTGAACGCCATCGAAATCGAACAAGCCATCTCCCAGCTCGCGGAAGCGCCCTTCGATCCTGCCGAGTTTCCTTGCTCCTTTCTCGAAGCCTTCGGAAATAAGGAAACCACCCTCAAGCGGCTGCGGAGTGGAGATTCCAATAAATCCGACCTCGCCGGTGGCGTCCTCCAGCGG
>JANORE010000472.1:0-1736 GCA_031415155.1 Akkermansiaceae bacterium
TTTTCCTGAATTTTACGGCGAGTTCTCGGTCTTCACCACGCTCTTGATTGTAGTAACCATACGTCCATAAAATGCCAATACCGCAGAGATTTTGCCGGAGATCTGCCGCCGCTCGCATGTGTGAGCCGGCTAAAAATCCCAGACCTCCCGAGTAAATTTTAAAGCTCTGGTCGATGGCGAATTCACAGGAGAAATAGACCGTGCTTTTCGCGTAATCTGACGAAATTTCGTAAGGATGGGCAAAGGATTTTGGAAGAAACGAAGAAGGCATGATGAAAGGTTTGGCTAAAACGAATGATGGTTAAAATATGAGTTCGAACGCAAGCCACACGTGTTATTTTATTTTTAGTGCGAAGCAAGTTTTGCGCGAATTCCTTGGAGAGGCTGCTCAATCCATCGCCAAGATGCGAGCGTGAAGCCCCAGGTAATCACTGCATAAATCATGATTTTCAGTGCAATTCCCCAGTTGTTTTCAAATCGTGGATCCCAGAGAAACCAGAAAATCTTTCCCGCAACGAGAGGCGCGAGATTATGAAATAAGTAGATTCCGTAAGAAAGTTGCCCGATCCGCTGAATCATCGAATTTTCTAACCATTTTTTCAGGAATCCCGAAAATCCCACCGATGCGGCAGCGATGAAGCCACAAATTGCCATCGAGAGAAATGTTTGTTGAAATGCGCGCAGATTCCAAGTTGGCCAACCTTTTGCGTGCGCGAGAAAGATGATCAGATAGGCCAAAAAACCGAAACACGCCAGCCAGCGTAATTTGGAGCTCCCTAATGACATTCCACGATGTATGGCGAGCGCTAATAGAGCGCCGACACCAAAGTAATCAAACGCAGCCGATGTCAGTAACTGCGGCCAAGCAAACCATAGCAATAGATCGTCATGAATCATTCGTGATAATGGGCCAAGTGCTGAAAATATAACAATCGTCGGAACTATATATCTTCTCGGTACAAACCAGATGACCAATGGCCACACTAAATAAAACTGCTGCTGAATCGCCAGCGACCAAAAGTGATTCGTCCCGGATGGCCAGTAACCGAGCGATGCCATGTGAAGGTTTGATAGATGTGATATATACCAGACGAAACCTGACCATGCATCCGGTGCTTGAACGATAAGCGCCAAAGCAAGCGCGGCATAGTATGGCGCGAGAATACGCAGTCCCCGACGGAGTTGATAACTCTTCAACGCTGCGGCTTTCCAAGGTATGCCACTCGCTTCTCCACGATCTCGTTCACGCAGCACTGAGCCAGTGATCAAATAGCCTGTTAGAACGAGAAAGAAGAATAGGAAAATTTCAAAAGGAAATAGGCGCGGCCAAGTCGGCGGGCACCAATGATCCCAGCAAATCGCGATCATCGCGAATGCTCGAAATCCGTCTAACTGTATGGCTCGGCCACTCACGGGTTCGTGCGGGCGTTTTTCAAAGCCGAGGATGAGTCATTTTTTCAGGAGTCAGAAGCTCATCGAGCTGTTCTTGGGTAAGCCAGCCTTTTTCTAACACGAGACTATAGACGCTCGCCCCAGTCGCGAGGGCTTCCTTGGCAATGGCAGCACTGCGTTCGTAGCCGAGAATGGGATTGAGCGCGGTGACCAGGCCGATGGAGTTTTGCACATAGCCGAGACAGCGTTCGCGATTCGCCTCAATGCCTGAAATGCAACGAGATTGCAGAGTAATCGCAGCATTTCTTAATAATGTGAATCCAAAGAATAAATTGAAGGCGATG
>JANORE010000473.1:0-8316 GCA_031415155.1 Akkermansiaceae bacterium
CGATGATTTCCGCAAAATTTTGATCCGATCCGGTTGGAAGCCAGCAGGTGAGACTGACGCTTGGGATCTCGAAAAAGCAGATGCTCGCATTCTCATGGCGACCGAACGTGGCGAAGGAATTGCCAAGAGGATATTGATCCGAGTCTGGGGTGAGCCATCGGGGAAAATGATCCTACAAAAAGCCATTGGATCCTTGGACGAGGGCGAAGCACCATCGATACCTCCTCTCATTTCCGCAATTCAGCCGTGACCGTCTCGCGGAATTCGGATTTTTCAGGCCATGAAAAAAGCGTTCTTGCTGGGGTGCAAGAACGCTTTTTTCGTGAATTTAGAAAATGCCTCGTCAGCTTCAGAAATGAATTGGATGGCCGTCTGCGGCGAGCGTCGCCTCGTGGATGACTTCCGACATGGTCGGATGGGCGTGGATCGTCGCATGGATTTCCTCGCCCGTGAGTTCTTGATCCAGAGCAAGTCCCATTTCCGCGATGAGTTCCGTGGCGTTTTCACCAATGATGTGAGCGCCTAGCAGTTCACCATGTTTCTTGCCGAAGAGAAGCTTTGCAAATCCGTCCGGCTCACCAGCAGCGATGGCTTTTCCAATCGCAACGAAGGGAATTTTTCCAACTTTATATTCGATTCCTTCGGCCTTGAGTGCGCGTTCGGTTTTTCCAACGGAGGCGACTTGTGGATGGCAATACGTGCAACCGGGGAAATTGGTGACTTTGCGCGGCTTATGACCGGGGACGTAAAGTCCTTCGATGGCTTGGACGGCTTCGAAAGAAGCGACGTGAGCCAGCCACGGCGGCCCCGTGATGTCACCTGCTGCATAGACTCCGGGGATGGAAGTTTCGTAGCGGTCACCGACATTGATGTAGCCGCGATCTGATAGCTCAGGCTGCTGACCGCCGGGGAGGACGGGCTGGATTCCGATGGCAACAAGGCAGACTTCCGCGCTGAGGACTCCATTTTCCTTCGGCCCCTCGACAGTGAGTTCGACATGAGTGCCCTTGTCCACCATGGAGGTGATCTTGGTGTTGGTAAGGCAACGGATGCCTTGCTTGATAAGAGATTTTTCTAACGCATCACCCACTTCATCGTCCTCAACAGGAAGAATGCGCGGTGCCATCTCGATGAGTGTTACCTTCGTGCCGAAGGCGTTGTAAATGTAGGCAAACTCCACACCAATCGCTCCCGCGCCGATGATGAGCATTTCCTTCGGCTGCTGCGCGAGGACCATCGCTTCCTTTGAGCCGATGACGGATTTTTCATTAAATGGCAGGCCGGGTAAGCCTCTACTTTTGCATCCTGTGGCGATGAGAATGTCTTTTGTTTCAAGAACTTGGACCGTTCCGTCAGTCGCTTTTACGCTCACCTTGCCTGTGCCTTCGATGGAGCCGAAGCCACGCACGTATTCGATTTTATTTTTCTTGAGAAGAAACTCGATGCCGCCAGCGAGGCGGTCAGAAACTTTCCGCGAGCGACCGACTACCGCAGACCAATCATAAGAAAGCCCTTCGATTTTAAGGCCAAACTCGGCAGCCTTGTGAGTAAGCATGTGGTAGACTTCCGCGTTTTTCAGGAGTGCCTTGGTCGGGATACAGCCCCAGTTGAGGCATGTGCCACCGGCGCGGTCTGCCTCGACGCAGGCGACTTTTTGTCCAAGTTGAGCCGCGCGGATGGCGGCTACATAGCCAGCAGGGCCGCCACCAATAACAATGAGATCGTAAGCCATAAGATGAAGTTGTTTAAGAAATACGCCCGAAATTGCCGTTACATCACGAGATTGTCAAAGATGGAAAGACTGAAAATAAGACGCGGCACTTGAACGTCGATCCGATGAAAAGTTCATGCTCCATGAAAACCCCTCGCGCATTGCGCCAGAAAGAATGACACCCAGATGAAATCACGATCTGGGATCATGAGTCAAAAAAGTCAGAACCCATATTTAGCAAGTTGCCGCACCCACTTCGCTTCTTTCCGCTTCACGCGAAACGACAAAGTCTAAGAAGTTTTAATAAATGGCAATTTGAGGTGTAAAGGATGGGTTGTGAACGCAAAAACACACCGTTCCGAAACTGCGGGACTGATCATGGACCGGGAGTGTGTGGGTGGGAAATGGCTCGCTTGGTCGAGGCTCATGGCAGTGCCCTATGTGGTCCGGGTGAAGGCGAATTTTAACAACTGGTATCACTCGGATTTTCATCCATGGTGGCCGCAACATGATTCGCTTTCTCCACACTCGTATTCGCGTCGCTCATCTGGAACGCTCCATCGCTTTTTATAAAATTTTAGGTTACACCTTGGGTGAATTCAAGGAATCGCCCGAGGGTAATAGCCTCGCTTTTCTGGAGTTACCGGGCAACGAGGTCTTTCTCGAGCTTTGCCACTCGCCGGAATACACGGCGACTTGCCCAGAAGACTTGATGCATACCGCGCTCGGTGTCCCCGATATCATCGCGTATTGCGATCAGGTGGAGAAGGCCGGCATCGAAATTTGGCCATCCACGTGGCGGGAAAAATTTTCCTCCGGTGGCCGTAAAATGGCGTTCGTTACGGACCCAGACGGCTACGAAGTCGAAATCCTTGAGCGTGTGAGCCTCTGAAGGACGAGCATACTCCACCCATCCAGACTTGTTGAGGAACCGCACTAGAATGGTGTTTCTTCTTGGCAGGCAGTGATGGCAGGCTTGAATGGTGTCGCTTTGTTTAACCTACCTATTTATCCGCCGCTTACCCATTGGCTCTGGCTCATTCCCGCGTTTTTCATCGGAGCTACAATTGGGTCATTTCTCAATGTTGTGATCTACCGCTTGCCGCTGGGAATGTCGGTGAATAAGCCGAGTCGCTCGTTCTGTCCGATTTGTAAAAAACCAATTCCGATGTGGTTGAATTTACCGCTGATTAGTTGGTTGTGGCTGTTGGGAAAATGTAGAGAATGTAAGGCTCCGATCTCGTTTCGCTACTTCGGCGTTGAGTTACTGACCGCCATTTTGTTCGCCGTGGCCTGGTGGATATTTGCACCGCAAGCAGTCCTTGTGGTGATTTTCCTGTGGGTGTTGGTCGCTTTGTTGGTCGCGATCTCTTTCATTGATGCAGAGCATTTGATCATCCCGACATCGTTGACTTGGGCTGGCTCAGTGATCGGTCTGGGTGCTTGTGCGGTCTGGCCAAGATTGCCTGTACTCGCGGGTTATGAAAGCAAGTGGCTGCAAGGGCTCAAGCATGGTGCCATCGGCTGGAGCGTCGGCTTTTTCGGACTCTGGCTCGTCGTGGAGCTTGGGAAAAAGGCTTTCGGAAAAAAGGCGCTTAAATTTAGCCAGCCCGTCGCATGGCATCTCAAAGAACCGGAAGGAGACCAAGATCCCATGCTTTTCATCATCGATGGAGAGGAAATTCCGTGGTGGGATATTTTTTCAAGAAAGTCAGATCGGCTACTGGTCGAGACCACTGATATCAAGGTCAGTGGCGAGTCAGTCGGTGGCGGCTCGCTCATCATTCGCGAGCTGGAAATCCAGCTTCCAGACGGAACCGTCCATGCTCTGGACAGCATTAAATCCCTGGATGGCACCGCCACTAGCACGGTGATCCCGCGCGAGGCGATGGGCATGGGGGATGTGCATCTGCTGGGAATGATCGGCGCATTCTTCGGCTTCATCGGGGTGTTTTTCTCACTATTTGCGGCATCCATTTTTGCCATCATCGCCGCAACGATTGGCCGCGTCGGCTTTGGCAAACAACTTCCCTTCGGCCCATTTCTGGCGATGGGTGCCGTCGCATGGATGTTCGGCGGTTGGAGACTCTGGGAGTGGTATATGAATGCACTTGCCCCTCTGGGGATGCGGTGAAGAAGTCGGTTGCCATGGCGAAGCAAAAATCAGGAATATGGAGCGACAGCACTTTTCTCGCGCGGGCGATTTTGCAAGATCGGCTTGAACGACGGAAGTGGCTTGGCCGGATGTTATTTGTGCCACTCCTCATGATGGGGATCGGGCTATGGGGGATTCATGACTGGATTTGGCAAACTCCATGGCGCGTGCTTCTATGGTGGGGAACTTGCACCTTCGCCACCTGCGTGGTGATCCTTTTCGCCATCTACGATGCACTCGCCGTCATTCGCGAAGAGCGCCTGAATGCACGATCTGACAAAGAAAGCGAATGATCCGTATCATGTTATGGACATTCGTGAGTTTCGTCACGTTGCAGAGTTCATCTTTTGAAGAGATTACGCCGAGTGAAGGTTCAGGATTGAATACTTAGGAAAAGCGAAGTATTAAATTTTCCATGAAATGCTTATCCAAGAAGGTTGGATGCTTGGTGGTGGCTTTGATTTCTCTCACGGCGCTCTCTGCGTGCAAAAAACGTGCCGATGTCGAGAAGTCAGATCTGAGCGAGGCGGGCTATCGGCTTACGGCAGATGATTGGTTCCGGGCGAGCGTTGCGAACGATGTTGCCGCGATGAAGAAATTCCTAGCTGCGAAGTTTCCTGCGGATACTCGGAATGGGGCAGGAGACTCCGCTCTCCATGCGGCAGCCGCCGCCGGGGCGCAAAGTTCTGCGGATTTCCTATTGAATCAAAAACTCGCGGTGGATCTGCGTGGCGGCGTAGATCGGACGCCTCTCATGTCTGCCGTGATCGCCGATCAAAAGGAAATCGTCCGTTGGCTGCTGCGGCAAGGCGCGGACCCTCATCTCAAAGACAAAGACGGATTTTCCCCGTTGATGTTAGCGGTGCGCGAGAGTTGTCCCAGTGCCGTGGCCGAGCTGGCTTCCTACGATCGGGAAGGTCTGGACTCGGCACTTCTGCTCGCCGCTCTCGTGGGACGGGCGGATGTGATCGATTCTCTCACGAACTTCGGTGCTTCGGTATATGCGAAAATGGAAGATGGCCGCACCCCGCTGATGATCGCAGCGGAAAACGGCCACGCCGATGCTGCCAAGCTTCTCTTGGAAATCGGAGCCAGCCGTTTCACCACCGATCCAGAAGGCCGGACGGCGGGCGACATGGCCACCGCCGCAGGCCACTCCGAGATCGCCGCGCTCATCCATCGTGAGCCATTACCGACAGATCTCGCACTGGATTCACCCGAAGAAATCGCCGAGTCCATGGACGAAGCCGTCGACACCGCCGTGGCGAAATCAAGCCCGCCGAAAGAAGGAGAAATCGCTTCACCACGAGCCACATCACGGTCGATCCAAGGTGCCGTCCTCAGTCGGCCTGTCGCCCACCCATCGCCTAGAAAACAGTCGGATCCACCATTTTCCATGCCGCCGCTGGTGATGCGACAGTATCGTGAAAAGATCATCCCGCTCCGCATCAAGACGGTCCAAGGTGACACCGCTACCATCAGTGTCATCGGCTCCAAGGTGAGTGATGTAAAGGTCCGGGCTGGCGATGTGATTCCTCGATCAAATCTCATCGTCGTGCGCGTCCAACGGCGGATGGAAGACAGCAAGGTCAACCCAGATCAAGCTGCGGAAATCTCAGTCGTCGAGGTGCGTGATCCATCCACCGGGAAGACCCGTGAGTGGATTTCCAGCATTCCATCCAGCGGGCATGATCCGGTGGCCTTGGTCGAGGACTCGGCCACGGGTCAACGCTACGTCGCCTCGGCGGGACAACAGTTTCGCGGAGCCGATGGTGCGGAATATTTGATTTCAGATGTGAGGCCGAACCAATTGATCATTCAAGAAGTCAAGAGTGGCACCATGCAGACGATCCTCTTGCGTGGACCTCGTGGTTAAGATAAAGCTCTGCCCATGGAATCTGAGACAATCATCGATCATGGCGAACCCGTGCGCCAATTTTCCGTCATGTTGCCGAATCGAGCAGGTGCGCTTGCGGCGATGGTGAAACTGCTGAGATCCATGGCCATCGAGGTCATCGGTCTGAGTGTGCAAGATTCACGAGATGCGACTGTGGCCAGACTGGTCGTTTCAGATCCGGACACGGCAGAGCATCTTTTCATGGAAAAAGGCATTCCGCACACCAGTTGCGAGCTCGTCGTCATCGCCATGCGTGAATCCGGCCCCGGACTTCTCCAATGCCTCGACACCTTGATGATCGCAGAAACGAACATCGACTTCGCGTATGCCCTGATGCCCAGTCCCGAAGGGCAGTCCTTGTTAGCAATGCACGTCGAGGACTATGAATTCGCCGTCACGGTTCTCCATCAGAGCGGCTTCAAGCTGATGTATCAGGAAGATCTCAGTCGATAGACAATGGTGCATCTGAGTGACAAGAGCCACTTCCTTTCCGCTGAGGAAGTGAGATTAGCTCTCTGAGGCGGCGGGAAGATTCGCCGCTTTATTTCTGATAGAATCAATGAGCGAGCCTCCCGTTTCTTTTTGATGTCGCAAATGAAGGCCAATGAAAAAAGCGACGGTGATCAGGATCAATGCCAATGAGAATGTCCAGAAGCCATTGCTACTGGGTTCATCAGGCTCGTAAGTCGCGTATCGTGGTAGAGGGACATCATCAAAAGCAGATGCGGCGGGCTTTAAAAGTGGAGCCGTCTGCTCGGCCTTCTTCTCGAGAGCCAAGGCATCACATTCTGCTTCGGTGAGAAGAAAATCAAACGTCGCGTCACCGACTTTGACATTGAGCCCATTCAGAAGTGGGATCCATTGGTGATGAGCTTCATTGAGCATGATGCCATTGGTTGAGCCGATGTCGCGTAGCTCGTAGCCGCCAATGATACGGTGCATTTCTGCGTGGTGGACTGATACGGAGTTGGACTCGATGACAATGTCATTATCACTCCCACGTCCCATCGTGACGACTTGGCAATCGAGATCAAAACGGTAGGGCTGGGCATTTTGATCGGGGACGGTGATGGTAATACGAGGCATAATTTCTTAAACGACTGGGATTCCTCATTTCTAGCGAAAAAATGTACGGCGGTGCACACCTTTTTTCAGCCGCGCATCTGAGCACCCGAAGTTCGGCCTTTGAAGCTCGAAGAATGACTTCTTCGATTTCTTGAAACCCACCACAGTTGAATCCTAAATTTTCCGTAGGACTTCGCCAAGCTTGCTGAAGTGTTGCTCATCGAAATTCATCGCTCGCTTGAGGAAATAATCGCGTTCAATGAGGTTGGGAATTTTCGCTGCCGCAGCTCGATCATCGCCGTCGATCAACCCACGCAATCTCACATACCAAGTTCCAATCGGGACCGGGAAATCACTGCCGTGAAGAAAGCGATCTCGCAAATCGCAATCCAAAACACGCTTCACTGCGGCACTGCGGAAAGGTGTATTGAGAGCGCTAGTATCTCCATAAAGGTGGGGGAACTCTCTCATCATTTTCACCAATACCTCGAAATAGTCGGGATCCAGAAAGTGACTGCTGCTGGCGGCATGGGCGGCGATGATTTTGACACCGATTTCTAACGGTCTTCGGAAATAAGCGGGATTTTCATAGAGTTTGTTCGCGACCGGCACGGTCATTTCCCCGCCACTATGCGCCAACATCGGTAAGCCTGCGGCTGCCATTTTTTCCCAAAAAGAATCATACTGCGGCAGCGAGCAATTCACATTGTGGCAGTTCGGCAGTAATTTCAGCGCGCGTGCCCCACGAGCCAAGCCACGATCTAACTCATCAAGCGCATCATGACGAGCGGGATGGATCGAGATGGCTGGCAAGAACTGTGGATGCGTTTCACAAATGGAAAATAGGTAGTCATTCGGCACATGAAACGAGCCGAAGTCACGCTTGCTGCCATCCTCATGGTAGACCTCATCTTGCGCCAAGAGCAGAGCGTGATCCATGGATGATTCTGCCACAAACTGACTGAGCCGCTGCACATAGATTTCATCAAAATCATCATGGGTGAAACTCACAGGAATCCCGATCATTTTTGACATCAGGCCACCCATCATTCGGTGCCAGCCACTCATCTTGATCCAGCAGCCATTGCCTTTCCGCCCGTTTCCGACCAAGTGAACGTGGCAATCGTATTTCACAGATTCATTCATCTGGCGAGAATGGATGATGCTCCAGCAGGCACAAGTGAGAAGATCGGTTCGCAAACTTCGGAGATTGAGAATTAGGAAAATCCATTCATTTTCGCGACATCAATGAACATCTTGGAACCGAATTTACTCATCCTCGCATCTGCCGGATCGGGAAAAACGCATCAACTTGGGAACCGAGTAATCGGGCTTGTCGCAAGGGGCATCGCACCGGAGAAAATCGTGGCCCTCACCTTCACTCGCAAGGCCGCGGGTGAGTTCGCAGATTCCATCCTTACCCGACTTGCCGCTGCCGCCAGCGAGGAGAAATCCGCAGTTCGGCTGAGGAAAGACTTGGACATGCCG
>JANORE010000474.1:0-6044 GCA_031415155.1 Akkermansiaceae bacterium
TTACATCTCAAATCAAATTTATACGGGAGGCTGGAATTAGTAAAATTACTAACCACAGAGAATATGCCCGAAATTACAGATTTAGCGCCCTGGTGGTGGGGGGCTAATCCCGATGGGAAAACAACGATTTTGATAGGTAGCGGAAAATGTCCGGATTGTAAATATTACGAGATTTACGACCCGAGCAGAGAGCTTCTCTTCACCTACGAGGAGTGGGACTGAGTGAGGTATTTTTCACTTTTCATTATGATTTCGGTCCATTTTAAAATGTTCGTGGTTACGAGATTAACCGAGCATTTTTGTGCCCTTTTGTTTAGTGCGATTCCGAAATAAGCAACGAAAAGGACTGAAGGGCTCAAACCAAAAGCCCTGAAGTCGTGGCTCCTCGTGGGATTTTTGAGAGCTGCCAACGGCGAAAAGTTGCATTTGAAGAATGGGCATCTTAACTTGACCCGTAATTCATGATTTTTCGTCTGCACCTCACTCGGAATCTTCGGTCACTGGCATTTGTGCTGGTTTTGATCGCCATGCTGGCCGCAGTGGGTTTACTATTTTGGGCAAATTCTACCGGATTACCGCAGTCTTGGCGAAGTGCGATTGAGCAGGAAGTTTCGAAGCAAGGTGCTTATATCAAGATTGGTAGCTTACGCTATTTGCCGTTGCGAGGAGTGATCGCAACAGATGTTAGAGTCTACTCAGAAGCAGAACATTTACGTGAGATTTCGCGACTGGAGCGAGTGACTCTGGATTTCGATAAAACAAAACTGGCTCGTGGAATCTTCCATTTAAATAAGATCCAGTTGCATCATGCTCGGCTCACGTTGCCTGTGGACCCGAAGAATCCAAATTCGGAGACGCTCAAAATCACCCGGGCCAGCGGCACCATCTTTATGCCAGGTGAACGCCGGATCGAAATCCGCAACGCAAATGGGAAAATCGCGGGAATCAATTTCACCTTGGATGCGCGAGTCATCGGCTATCAGCAGGATGGAAGAACCCCGCCAGACGACTCAAGCATGGGCAAGCGGCGCGCCCTCATGGCGCAGATTATTGAAGAGCTAGAAAAATGGAATTTTGATAAAAAACAAGCACCCAGCATCCAGATCATGGCGGAGGGAGACCTGAACGATCTCTCGACGCTCACGGCCAAACTCTCATTAAAAATTAAGAATATGAAGAAGAACGGCCATCAACTCAATGAGGTGACGGGCGACGCGGAAATCGTAGGGGATGTGATCACCGTGAACTCGCTGAAGGCGACGGATGCCCAAGGCGTATTCGAAGGTCACATCGACTATAATCTCAATGATCGTGAAGGAAGATTTGACCTTTCCTCCTCGTTGGAAGTTCCGAAAATGCTAAGCGCGTGGCTGGGGATACCTGCTTTCAAAGATGTCTCGATCCGTGGCAAACAAATCTTAGAAGCCGAGGGAAATTTCGAATTGGATGAAGATAACCAACCGGAACTCAGCCTAACGGGTCACTTACGTTGTGAGTCAGTGACGTTGCGCTCGATCTTGTTCGATGCCGTCGAAGGGTCGTTTTCTTGGCACGAGCGGAATCTATTTATCCGAGATTTACGTTTGTTGAGGCCAGATGGAAAGGCGGAGGGCAAGGTCATGATCGAGGATAAGCAATTGAGATTGGAGCTGCACACCACCTTGCCAGTTCCCGTCTATCGTCCGTTTTTTATCGGTGTGCCGCTGGAAATCGTGCTGAGAGATTTCACCGAACGCGAAGGCGCGGCAGTCGATGTAAAGCTGGAAGGAGGTCTCGATCTCACGAGTAAATTCACTCGCGACACGACTTGGGCCTACGTCGGCAGTGGCTCCATCAAAAATCTTAATTATAAAGGAGTTCCGGTGAATTCCGCAGGATGCCAGTTTGCAACAAGTCATCACGAACTTGATTTCTATGATGGCACCATCGTTTTTAATTATACCAACTACCCGCTCCGCAAAGCTTACAATGGGGCAACCGAAGGAGTCGCCAAGGTCGCTCGTATTCGTTACGACGCTCCGAAAAAAGTCGTCGAAGTGGAAGAGGTGCGCGGTGCGATATGGGCCGCGCCGATGGTTCGTTTTTTTGCTCCAAAAATCGCGGATACGCTCGAAGTTTACCGTTTTCACCAACCTCCGAATCTCAGAGCCTCCGGCATTGTCGATGTGACGCCACGAGGGCGCACGGAACTAGACGTCTCCTTCAGCTCGGAAAAATCGGCGAATTACGAATTTCTCGGGCAAAACGTCACACTTGACCAACCTCGCGGCCAAGTCGCTATCCGTGGCGATAAGACGAACGTCACTCAGTTAAACATGCAAGCCTTCGAAGGCTCAGTCGGCGGAGAAGTCCGCTATCTGGGCAATGGTAAACTCACTGGTGATCTCAGTTGGACCAAGCTCGCGCTCACCGATCTCGCTTCCACTTATGGATTTGAGATGAAGGGCGGTGGGAATACCACTGGACGGATCGACTTTTCACTCACTCATGGAAAAGTCGAGACCATGGCTGGCGAGGGCTTGATCGCCTTACAAAAGGCCGAGCTATTTTCCGTCCCGATGTTCGGCCCACTCACGCCGCTCGTCAGCGGCGTGCTAAATGATGAAAAGGCAGGATCTCAGCGGGCGAAAAATGCGTTTTTTACTTATCAAATCCGCGACGGGATTCTCAGCAGTCATGATTTCCAAACTTCCACCACTTCCCTCAACTTCGCGGGCGATGGCTCGATCAATCTCAATGATCGCACGGTGGATATGACCATGCGGATGAACGCGCGCGGGCTATTAGGATTCATCACGCTGCCATTGTTGCCATTTTCTGGACTTTTCCAATTTCACGGCACCGGTCCTTTAAAAGATCCCAAATGGGAAAGCATGAAATTTTCCGTGCCGTCTAAGACGCAGAATGAAATCCTGCTAGCTCCACCCAAGGCGACGATCATATCTGAAGGGGAATGATGGCGATGCTTCCTCGACAGTAATTGCCAAAAACTCCTGATTTTGGCACCCGAATCTTGAACCCGCACGATTTACCCGCCGGGAAAATGGGTCTCATGAGATTTCAAGGCATTTCAAAAATTGCCCGGAGCCACCCATAAAATATCTGAGAGTCGCGATGGAAACCCCGGATCAATCAGTAAATATTTGGCAAGTCGCACTTTTCTCCAATCGATAAACACAGCCACACTCTATTTAAGAAGGATGTGAAAAGTGGCCCGAGACGGATTTGAACCGCCGACACGTGAATTTTCAATCCACTGCTCTACCGACTGAGCTATCGGGCCATTATCAATTATTTACACCCTTGCGGGCGGGGCGGCAGTAAGAGTGGCTGCCGGATCTTTTACAATCGGAAAATGACTTATTTCGAAATTTTTTCCCCAGGCGAAAATCAAATCTTAGCAGCCACAACCGCCACCACCACAGCAGCTGCCTTTATCGGCTAAATCTTCGGCTGTCGGAATGCGGCCAAGCTCAATGGTGCCAACGACATACTTGCTGATTTCCTTCTGGAGAGCTTCTAACTCACGCTGAGAAGACAGAAAGTTTCGGGCGATTTCATTTTCTAAAAGCGTAGTACGGGCGCTTTCGAATTCGTGGATTTCTGTGGCACCGAGCTCCACCCCTGCTTGCTGCTTGTGGTGAAGTTCTTCTCCACGCTCATGGACGCTTTGGTATTGGAGACGAGCGGCATCGTCATTTAAGAAGCGTTCGACGTTGGCTTGGAGTTTGAGAAATGAAGGATCACTGGCGATTTGAGCGCACAATTCCTTGGTCTTCACGATTACGGCGGATTCTTCGGCTACGATGGACATGCATGGTGAATACTATCAAAAAATCCAACTGGCAACGGACATTTATAAGAATTTGACCGCATCTCGATTTGGCGTGATTTCTGATAGATTTGAGATGGATTCTTTGATGAAGAAATCAAGCGGTTTGAAAACTTCATGCTTTCTCAGCAATTTTTTCTAACACTCTACCGGCAGCGATCATGCCGAAGCTGGCGATGAGGTGCGCGGCAGAACCGAAGCCAGATGCACAGTTCAGACGCAGTGAAATTTCTTCCGGTTTGTTTTTTGAAACGGTCCCATCGCAGTTTGAATAGTAAGGTGCCTCGTCGGAATAAACCGCGTCGATACCGAAAAGGATCGGTTCTTGGCCACGCGGAGTTTTCGGAAATCCGTAATCGTTGCGTAGTCCACGACGGAGTTGGAGTAATAGCGGATCCATGCCGCTGTAGGCAAGATCAGTCACGCGGATGCGGGTGGGGTCTCTTCTGCCACCAGCGCCACCGCACGTTACCGAGTAGATTTTCCGGCGATGGCATTCCGCAGCGAGCAAGGATTTATGACGGGCAAAGTCGATGGCGTCGATCACAGCATCGAACCCAGCATCGAGAATTTCTCCAGCAGATTTTTCATTGAAAAATTTCGGAATGACTTGGACATCGCAGCCGGGATGGATGGCGAGTGCGCGGTCAGCCATGGCATCGGTTTTTTGACGGCCGATTTGTCCGTCCATAGCGTGAAGCTGACGGTTCACATTGGTGATACAAATTTCATCGAGATCCACGAGCGTGAGATGGCCGATGCCAGAACGTGCCAGTGATTCTACGGCCCATGAGCCGACTCCGCCGACGCCGATGACGGCGACTCGTGCGGTGAGAAAGCGATCCAGCGCGGCTTGGCCGTAAAGCCGAGCGATGCCGCCGAATCGGTAGTTGAGTGAGTCCGTATCTAACACTTCGTAAGGTTTACGCTTCTACTTTCCAATCGTGACTCACGCCTTTGCTGAAGGCATGGACGAGTTTTCCGTTAGGATCGATGTGCCGAACGTGGAGGCGATCTTCAATGATTGAAAGATGAGTGAAACCATGGACATCGTTGATGGTTGATCCTTTACGAAGCTTTTCCTTTTGCTTGTAAAGGCGGGCACCGCCGCCACCGGAAACGACAAATGAGGTCTTTAAACCATCCAGTTCGAGATGCTGGAGATCGTGATCGTGACCACAAAGATACATGTGGACCTTGTATTTTTCCAAGATTGGGCCGAGCTCATCAACGAGTGGCTTGCTGTCGCCATGACTCCCTTCTGAATAAACTGGGTGATGACCGACGACGACGGTGAAGGGCGCGCGCGGCGAAGTGAGCTGCTTTTCTAACCAAGCGATCTGAGCGATTTGTTCATCACGAGTTAGCCAAAATTTTAGTGTTTCTGGATGCTTATCGGCTTGATGCAGATGGCCATTGATCGACTGATAGTTGGTATCGATCATCAGAAAGGTGACTTGCGGTTTGTCTGCTGGGAGATCGACTCGGTAATACTTCGCTGGCATGGTCCAGCGCGTTTTCCGATCCAGCGAAGCCGCGTAATTGAGCTGGGCCTGCTCGTTTCCGGGAGTGTCGTGGTAGTCGTGATTTCCGAGAACCGCCCAGCATGGACCGGGATAGATTTCGCGAGAATAGGGATCAGAAAATCCGGTTTTCCAGCGTTCCGAATTCACCCCACCGGGCATCGGACCGTAAAAATTATCACCGAGGAGTAAGAGTCCGTCGGTCTTTCTTTTTAAGCCGTTCGCATATCTCGCCATGCCACGCGCAACGGCGAATTGCGCCTCAGTACCGCTGCCGAAGTCGCCGATGGCGAGTAGCTCAAGTGAGCCGGGAGTGGCCACATTTTCTGCGAGAGCCGAGGCCGAGAGATTGAGCTTCATGGCCACACTGGAGCAAAAAAGCGTTTTGATCAGGCGGCGGCGAGAAATGGGATGTTGATTCAACATGGCGTTTCTAGGATAGCCTAGATGAAGGAGTCATCAAGATTTTAGTCTTTTCGAAATGGTTCGATGGATCCTCCCATCGCGACGACTTTAGAAACTCGCGGTGATGCCAGTGGTCACGCCGAAGCCTGGCTCGTTCGAGCCGGAGCCATGGCTGCGGTACGGTTGATCGAGCAGATTTTCTAAGGCTAGGGAAACGCGAAGGTTTTCGTTAATGATATAGCCGCCGTAGAGTCCCAGGAGCGCATATCCCGGAGTGCCGCCGG
>JANORE010000475.1:0-4613 GCA_031415155.1 Akkermansiaceae bacterium
GATTCACTCCCACCTCTTACAGCCAGTTGCTGCCAAGTTATATGGCACAGCGAGTGCATCAGGGGCCATGGAGCGAAAGTATAAGTGCCTACAGTCTCTATGCCATATCGGAATTCAAAATTAGGTATAACTATGGAGGCACTGCAGGCGACTCCCAGCACAATGGCGAAATCCGTATGCGCCGCGTCCACGTGATCCGCCAGACCTTAAGTACGGAGATTGAAAAAAGGAATTTCATCAAAGTCACCGAGCGCCGTCCGTATAATACGTATGTTGACTATGAAATCACCGCGACCGAGCCAGTGCAACTCACCATCCCCGCGAACAAATTCGCATCAGAATGGGAGGAACTCATCCCGCCGATTGTAGATGGCTGGGAGTATCAAATGGAGCTTGTTCCGGTGGAGGTAAGAGCTTTCCAAGACGTGAACGGGCCACATGGGAGTGTTCCTATGTATGCACCTCCTCAACCAAGTGATGGCCAGCCATTCGGTGATTTGTTTTCGGCGTGGGTAAATGAAAAAATCACCTTTGGAATCGCTGAACCAATTGCTGGAATGATCGGAAGAAATGAGTTTCCCGCTGGCACAGTTAAGTGGACAGCTGATGGACTACCTCCGCAAAATGATGTCAATACCTTTGACGTTGAGTGGACTTCGCCCGGGCTAAAGCATGTCAACTTACAGATTGGCGCAACAATTTTTCGTCTTTATGTCAATGTCCCAGATACACTAACTTTGGATTATTCAGGGAATCTTCTTAATGATAGCTCTTTGATACTTGCCATAGGTTCTTTCTCATATGGGAGTATTAGCGGCGCAGGTTTGACTGCGAAGAATGCAGTCGAGGCAACCTATGGTCAAACATCAGGAACTGGAGGGACTCGACAGGATGCCATACGACATTCAACATGGAATGCAATCGGTGCCGCACTGGAAGGAAAAACAAAGATGATCATCTTTTCAACCGCAAACGAGCATAACGGGCAGTTTTCAAAAGCTGCTATTGCGAGTAACACTACGATGGATTTATATAATAATGACGTTGGAGCTACTGTCGGAAACGGCTATTTTAATTCTCCAAATCCTTTGCCTAATTTAATGGCTCAGATGGAATTGAAGTTTGATGCAGGTGATTTGCGAGCATGGACGCCAAAAAATGCACCTGTTTTTCAACACTCTAGCATCCTCAAAAAATCTGATGAATCTAAGATATTCCCACCATGAAAAACTTATTGATCACGTTGCTTTCGGCCTTGGCCCTTCTTTCATCGGCGCATTCCGCTTCAGTAGAACAGTTTTTGCCATGGGTGGCGCCTAATTCTTTAGTGTTTGGAACCACTTTTGGAATTTTTCGTCAAGCCCGACCGTTAACGACACAGTTCTCGATGGACGAGCAAAAGACAGGGGAATCGTTTAACGGTTCAATGTTAGAAACATTGTCTGATGGCTCAATGTTAATATACGGATTCTGGAATGACAATTTGGAGTCTGTCAGGTGGGCTGCGCGCCCTTCTAATAAGATTGAAGGATTGCTCACTACTATTCGAAGTTCGCTTCTCGAGACCTGCGGTGAGCCAGCCTCTGGAACTACGGGCCGCGTCGATTCTCTCGGATCTGTCGCACAAATCGTCTGGGAAGATTATAGACCCAGAGCGGATAAAGAATATTTGATCACTCTTGTTGCGACCTCCGATGGCATTGAAGTTAATTTGATAAACGAATCGGCGGCTAAAATGCGCGGCATCAAAACAAAACACGGAACTTACGAAGAAGTGGTGCGTGCGGTATCTTCGCTTACTCAACCAGAAGCAAAGCCTTCTAAACTTGTTGATTATCTCGCGGTGGCCAGAGGCCACACGCAGCAACCAAAAGATACAATATCAGAAGAGACTAGCAGAAATTCTAGTGAAGCGCCTTTGCAATCCCCACCAAAAGTATTGGCGACAGACAATCGAAAACAAACATCGTCTTCACTGGAATCTCCTGAGCCAACAAAGTCTCCATCATCCACTTGGGTTTGGTTGTTAGGCGGATTGATTCTTGGTGTTCTAGTTTTCTTGGCAAACGTAGTGAGAAGACACCGCAAATAGCCTTTCATTTTTAAAGCGGACCGCATTTTTAAAGTGGACCGAAACTATGGAGAAATCCGATGCTTACGGTCAGCTTCAGTTCTTGAAAACCTATGACGATAAGTTCGATTCAAAACGGTTTGAAGAAGGGGATTTCAACAAAATCAAAACCAAGCATGCTTTTTATGCGCCTTTACCGTAAACTTATCATAAGTTGCCTATTCATCGCAATGACGTCGCTCTTAAGCGCGGAAGCTGAAATGGTGATGGATCCCTGCCCCAACGATCATCCAATCCCGTATCGCAGGTATTCCAAGGAACTACTAGATGTAAATCGTGAACTACTGTATGATTTGGATGAGGCGGCGTATGCACGGATGAGTTTGGAAAATCCTCTTTTGAAACTCGCTTATAGGAACGTTTTCACTCGTTCTATGGGAGTTTTGGATCAATTGCAACCAGCGGAAGCGATGGCACTGGCTGACATGAGAAGCCGCGGTGAGGCTGTTTCGCCAATGCTGCTCAAGCTCTTGGAGGAAAACCAAGAAACTGGATTTGAAACATCGCTACTGGGTAATATTGACCAAGTTAAAACCGTCTCTATTGACCTGTTTATTGAGTATGCTCGCAACCTCTTGAAAAACCGGACACAGACCATGAATGCCAGTCTTGCAGGCTCGGCTGCCATACTACTCTCAAGGCATGGCTCCAAAGATGATGTAGATCTCCTAAAGAGCGTGATGGAACAAAGACCTTATGTGGCCGATTCCGTGACTAGGGAGCTCGATGAGCTCTTGCGGCGATTGGAGCAGCCAACATCGCAACCCAGACCCACTTTGAAGGGGAGATCGCAAACGAGCGACTTAACGTCTGAAGGCACTATAAACGGAAAACAAATAACATCCTCAGAAACCCGTAGCGGTATATCTCCATCGAATACATGGATCCCATGGATATTTCTGGGTATGATGTTGATCGGTACAGGATATTTGTTGCTCAAAAATAGCAACAAGCAGAGACGATGAATTTCAGATACCGGGGCGAGATTTCAACAAAATCAAAGCCAAGAATGCCTTTTATGCGCCTTTACCGTAAACTCATATTGAGTTGCCTATTTATCGCAATGACGTCGCTCTGCAGCGCGGAAGCTGAAATGGTGATGGATCCCTACCCCAACGATGGCTCATGCCAAACCCGACGGTAGCCTTTCTACCCGAGTCAAAAAGGAAAGCGCGCTGGAACGCTTTATTATATCAACACATACCTACTTTTCCACTGTGAGAAACCACGACCATAAAACCGATAGATTTCAATTATTAGCACTCCTAGCTCTCTTCGGGATGATTTTGAGTTGCGACAAAAAGAAGAGTGAAACTGATATCTCAATATCAAGGTCCACAAAACTTATAGGAAGATACAACACCTAAACTGAGCAACGTTTAAGCTTCCATCTTTTTCGCTCTATCAACTCCCCAAAAGATCGTCGCTCCGCACCGCCAGGCATCCCGCGCCAGCCGAATGTGAGGCTCGTTATCACTCGCATCCTCCGTCCGCCTCACCGCCGTGCCGAAGAAGCTCCGCGCTCGCTACTTTGTTCTGAGCCGAGCCCCTCCCGGAGACGAGCGGCAGGCGGTGTGGGCCGTATTTATTCGGATGCTGGCAAGGTCGTTTCTTCGGCGGAATCGCTCATGCCGCGCTCAAGCGCGGCGGATTTTTCCACTCGCGGTCAATGGCAGCTCGGTCACGAATTTCACCTGAACTGGCACTTTATAAATGGAGAGTGATTGGCGACACCAGCCGACTAATTCGCGTGCTGCCAGTAATTTTCCCTCTCGTAAAATCACCTCAGTCACTGGCACCGTGCCGAGCACCGCATGGCTGAGACCTTTCACCCGGCAACGAAGAACTGCGGGATGCTTCTCGATCACGCCTTCGATTTCTTCCGGGAAAACCTTCATGCCGTTCACATTGAGCACACTTTTTTTCCTCCCACGCAGATAGATACGGCCTGCGGCGTCTGTTTCTGCGAGATCTCCAGTCGCGAACCAACCATCCACGCAAATTTCAGCCCGTGTTTGCCATGGCGAGAGATAGGCATCGAACATTCCTGGTCCCTTGATCCAGAGTTCGCCGATACGACCGACGGCCACTGGCAACCCTTCTTGATCGCGCAATTCCACGTCAAACGCAGGCAATGGTCGCCCGACTGACATCGGAGAATCTCCTGCGCCGCCCGTATTGAGTAACGGCAAACCGATTTCAATAATTCCGAGTCCTTGCACTAACGATTTTCCAAATCTCTTGCGGAATCCGTTGGCGATTTCCACGGAAAGTGGTGCGGCGGTCGTGACCGCGAGACGTAAATCCGGCCAAACGTAATCGCCCTTATCCGCAGCCAACAGGGCGTAGTGAAATGGTGCTCCGTAAATCACGGTCGCTCGAGTGGCCCTCGCCACTTCTAAGACCTGTTCTGCGAGATGTGATTTCCCCAAGACCGTGCAGGCACCATGATACAGATAAAGCACGATCGAGACCGCAAAAT
>JANORE010000476.1:0-6414 GCA_031415155.1 Akkermansiaceae bacterium
AGCCCTCAAGCACAAGCACAAGACCGTCTTCGGCATCGACTACGAATACATCATCGATGCCGCCGCCCGCCGCCAGAAGTGGATCGACCAAAGCCAGAGCGTCAACCTCTTCCTCGCCACCCCCGAGATGAAGACCCTCTCCCACATGTATCGCCGCGCCTGGGACAAAGGCCTCAAGACCACCTACTACCTCCGCACCCTCCAAGCCTCGAACATCGAGAAATCCACCATCGACGTCAAAAAGGAACAACGCGGCGTCATGGCCACCCAAACCGCCGCCACCGCCGCCGGAGCAAAGCAATTTACGGAAGCCGAGAAAAACGCCTGCTCCATCGACGCCATGCTCAACGGCGGAACCTGCGAGGCGTGCCAGTGATGACAAGTTTTTTGACGCCGAAAACGAGAAATCATGAGTGAAGAAGTCCCCAGTGCTGGAAAGGAACTTGCCAAATTTTTGGCCGAAAACATTGAGCAACTCGTTAAGCTAGGCACCAAAGCTTACAATCTCAGCGAAACCAAAGTCAGAGCCCGATTAACCTCCACATTCGATAAATATTCGACGGAGTTTTGGAAAAGATACTCACGAGGAAGGTCGTTTTTTGTCCGCGAGGAATCCGACATTTATAGCTTTTATGTCCACCTTCCGGTCCAACACGGCGCTTTCATAACTCCAAACGGGATTCCTCGGTCAGCCACCAAGAAAAGCTCAAGAATTGTCGAACCAAAAATTGCCGATTTATTTGGGAAACGAAACTCGGTAGTTGTAACTGGGACCGGAGGAAGCGGCAAATCGATGCTTGTCCGACACCTTGTTTTGAATTGCCTAGTCACCGGCTATGGTGTTCCGGTGTTTATCGAACTACGCAATCTCACAGAGTTAGAGTTTCCAAGCAGCTTAGAGGATTTCCTTTTTGAAACCTTAGGAGACATGGATCTCAAGCTTTCAAAAGATCTATTGTCCGAGTCTCTCAGCCTTGGACACTTCGTTGTTGTGCTCGACGGCTTCGATGAACTCCCCGAGACACAACAACAACGGGGGTCGGTTGAAATCCAACGATTCGCAACACGATTTCCTAAATCACGCGTTTTAGTGACAAGTCGGCCAGATGAGATGTTTTCTTCGTGGCATGGCTTCGACAACTTCACGATGGCACCTTTGAATCGGGAAGAAGCCATCAATTTCGTTCAGATGCAGAACTATGACGAAGCGTTGGCAACAATGTTTCGAAAGGAGTTGGAAGGTGATGGCTTCGAAAAGCATCGATCCTTCCTTTCAAATCCCTTGCTTTTGACCATCATGATGCTGACCTACGGTCAAAGCGCATCAATTCCTGAAAAACTTGGTGAATTCTATGAAAATGCTTTCGAGGCACTTTTTCAGCGGCACGACGTATTAAAGGGAGGCTATACGCGCCCGCGGTCGTCGAAGCTCGACTTCTCGGATTTTGGACGAGTTTTTTCCGCCTTCTGCATCCACTCATACTCTGATAGATGCTTCACATTCACGGCGGACTTATTGAATCGCTATGTAGATCGCGCAAAAGAAACAACACAACTAAGCTTTTCGACAGAGTGTTTTATTCGGGACTCCGTCAAAGCAGTTTGTCTTCTAGCCGATGAGGGTTTGAAGAAAGTCTTTGCTCACAGATCATTTCAAGAATATTTCGCAGCAAAATTTATTGCGTGTTGCCCTGACGAAATAGCGGTAAAGCTCTTAGAAGTTGCCGAACCAAGGTTGGGATATGATCGCCTTCACGTTTTAGTGCATGAACTGAACCCTGGCATGTTCGAAAGCCGATATCTTGGTCCGAGACTGCTCAAAGTAGAATCAAATATAGGCTCCACCGGTACTGTCGGCATCAAAGCGTTTACAAGATTCTTAAAGCAAAACTACGACTCTATTAATTTCGAACCCGGTCGACTTGCATGGAGCTGCCGTGGCGGCAGCGGCAAAAATTTTGAAGACCACCGAATCTTAACGCTCACGGCAAGAATAGGTTTTGTTAAGATCGATGGCATTTCTGATGCATTGATTAAGCGTTACTCCGGGAATGGCGAAACTAGTTTTGACGTTTCGGAATTAACGTTTCAATCTTCACTCGTTAAAGACTTATTTGCCTCGAATGGAATCATTAGCAAGGCCGGACTCGAAGCTAGTTTTAAAATCGGTAAGGATTTAATCGCAAGAGGGAAGCTGCGTGAAAACTCCTTAGCCAGTGTTTTAGCTAGTTTCACAAACGCCAAATATATTTAATGCTCGGGTCCGCCTCAAAATAAGCACTAAAAGATACCTGTGGTCCGTTTTGATAGGCATTTTGGTCATTTCAGAAAGGAATCACAGACCCAACGATTGTTATGGCTCCTGGGATTCAGGAGAATGGTTTTTGATTTTTGATTTCTCCTGCCTCTTTTTTCGAACATGGGAGACGGCAATGTTTGCAATGGCACCTGTCCCGAACATGCTAGCTGAAGAGATTAAGGCGGTCATCAGTTTATTGTGCCCCATCAACTTTTCGAGCTTCCCCAAGATGTCGCTTTCATGACGAAGTTTTTCCGCCACAATTCCGAAGGTGCATACAAGGATCACTCCGATCAGAAGAACTATGAATTTCAGGGCATTGCGGACAAACAAACTTCCAAATTGATCCAATCTATCGAGTTTCTTCATATCTTCCGGTTCCAGCTCAAATTTTTTGATGAGACGTTGAAGCCAAGAGCCGCGCTTGCGATTCCGGCGTTTGAACTTTTGGATTTTCAAGGGGGAAAGACGGTCGCTGGCGGTGGCGGGGGTGGAAAGGGTGGCAGCTATTGCTTCGGGCGAGGTGGTTTCCGAAGCAGGGGAATCACGACCTTGGATCGGCGAGATGGGTTGGGAGAGAAGAATCTGCTGGCCCGTTTCCTGGGGTTTGGCGCCGCGACGGGAGGCGCGCTTTTTGGGAGGAGACGGAGTGGATTCACTGGGGAGGGGCTCCGGGTCTCCGGTTGGGGGGGATGCGCTTGAAGGAAAATCGACCTCTTCTTTTCCATCGGGGGAATGCATAAAAGTGCTCATTTTGGTGGATTCTTTGGATCATCGGTTTCTCGGATATTTGAGGGGAGGAGGTCAGGCGAAGGAATCGGTTGGGGCGATGCCGGCGTTAATCTGGAGTTTTGCTCGGGTTTCGGCTCGGGCTTCGGGAGTGAGGCGAAAAATCCACTCCTGACGTTTTCCACGGTTGGTTTTGCCGATGATCTCGAAGTCGGGTGCGGCTTTCTCGGCCATGTTTTGGATGGTGGCGGAGGGGTTCTTGGTGGAGATGCCCTCGGCCTTCAGGAAGGTGGTGAGCTGAGAGGTGGTGATTTCCCGGTAGCCTTCTTCATTTTCGAGAAGGTAGGCACCGAGGATGTGACTTCCGACATCGCCCAGCAGCTGGGATTTCATCAACCGCCGGGTGGCAGTGAGCACCTCGGAATCGATCTCGGTTTTAACGGGCTGGAGTGGCTCGGGAAGGAGATGAGACTCATTGGATGGCAGGAAGCGGTGGTGGATGAAGTCCGCTTCCCAAGTGTTGAGAACCACGGTCTCTAGCCGACGCAGGTGGTCGAGGGTGGTTTCGCGGTCCATATCGGCGAAGCCTTTTTCCATTTTGGAATACCAGAGCTTCACAGGCTCGGATTTTCGGACAAGTGAAACCTCGGGCTTGAGCGTGGGGATCGGCCTCCCGAGCTCCGAGGCGATCAGCGAGTAGGCGGCGAATTGTTCCGCCGGCGTTTTGTCGTCAAACCACGCTTCGAAATAGGAATGGAGTAGCGCCATAAAAAAGGGGGATTAAGCAGAACGAGGAAAATTTAGGTATTGTTCTTACTAGTGAATAGGAAAATTTAGGCAAGTCAGAGTATCAATGAGGTACACATGGCGACCAAACTCTCTTAATGTCCATATGTAGTATAGAAATCAGGATTTTGGTAGATTGGATTGTGGCAGATCTGGCAACTGTAGTTTGAAAATTCTTCGGTCAATTTTCTGTTCAAGCCTAAATTTATTTCATCAGTCCTAAAGAAAAATGGAATATCCATTGTTTGGGGGCAGTCCTTGCATGCAATGGTGTCCAACTTTGGGGTCATGAACTGGCATAGATTCTGGCGAGGCGCGCGAGCGCTTCGATCAAAATTACGAGAGACAGCAAAATTACGAGAGACAGAAATAATCAGAAAGTTGCTTGCACTCTAGCTCAAGCCGTCGCCAAGCCACTCACCATCAATCGCTTAGGAATTCCTGATCTATCCCCCACCGATCTGTCTCCATTAAGTGACATAATTAAGTGACAGACCATGACAGAGGGACAGTCCTTTAGTCGGAGTCTCTTCTTGCCATTTCTCCCCGTCTTGGTAGCCTTTCCCCATGAGTATGACAGAGGTATGACAAAGGGACAGGCCTTTAGTCAAAGAGTCTGCTTGTAATTTCTCCCCCGACCCGGTAGTTCTGCCCCATGAGAAAGGCGCGATGGCTGGCGGAGTGGCGGAAATCCACCGGGAAACCGGTGTTTTACCACGTGATTTCCCGCGTCGTAGAGCGGCGGTTCGCGTTTGGCGTGGAGGAGAAGGAGAAATTCCGGGCGTTGATGCGACTCCAGGAGAAATTCACGGGTTGCCGGGCGACTTCTTACTGCCTGATGGACAACCACTTTCATATTCTTCTGGAGGTTCCGCCGATGGCGGACGGAGGGCTGTCCGACGAGGCGCTGTTGAAGCGGCTGGCGGCGATTTACAGCGAGGCGTTCGTGGCCGGGGTGGCGAAGGAATTGGCGGATGCCAAGGTGGCGGTTTACGTGGAGGGGGCCGGGCAGGAAGAAGCGCTGGCGGCGATTCACAAGCGGTTTACCTACCGGATGCATGACTTGGGCGAGTTCATGAAGGGCTTGCTGCAGCGTTTCACCCAGTGGTTCAACCGGGCGCATTCCCGAACGGGACGATTGTGGGAAGACCGGTTCAAGAGCGTGATCGTGGAGGACGGAGTCGCGGCAAAGACGATTTCCGCCTATATCGACCTGAATCCGGTGCGCGCCGGGATGGTGACGGATCCGGCGGACTACCGGTGGAGCAGTTACGGCGAAGCGATCGGTGGCGGGGCGAAGGGAAATGGAAAAACGGCTCGGGCGGGCTTGGTCAGGGCGCTGCGGGCGCACCAAGGCGTGGCGGCCGACGCGACTTTTTGGGCGGATGACGTCGCGCGGGAATACCGAAGGATTTTGATGGCGGGCGCGGTAGGCAAGAGTGTGGAAAGCGTCAGCCGTGATGGGAAAGTAGCGGTGAAAACGCTGCGCAGGGGGATTTCCAGGGAGCAGGCGGATCTGGAGCTTGACCGGAACGCGGATATCCCAATCTCGAAGGTTTTGCGCTGCCGCATCCGTTATTTCACGGACGGCGCGGTGATCGGCAGCCGGATTTTTGTCGACGAGGCCTTTGCCAAGTGTCGCGAACGCTTTGGATCAAAGCGCAGATCAGGCGCGAGAAAGCTGAAAGGTGACGCAGCCCCGGCGAGCAAGGTTTTGTGGAGTATGCGGGATTTGAAAAAGGGGGTTTCCTGAGACGGGTCTCAGTCCAATAGGGCTCGCCATTCATCGCTCCATGACCTAGCAAACTTGCATGACTAGGAATCTTCTTCGAAATGGATTGATCGCCGCCTCCGCGATGAACATCGGGGGCGTCATCCTGTTTTCAAAAGGATTTACCAACGAGGCGATCAACAAAGCCGATCCGGTCGTGATGTCGAACTTCGGCCTGATCATGATTATGGTTTGGGGACTTGCTTATGGGGGAGCTTCCGCGATTCGTTCCAACATCTCATGGCTGCTGGCTGTCTTTGCGATCGAGAAACTCATCTATGGGGTCGTTTGGGTCAGGTGGCTCTCCGCAAACAGCCTGTCATCGCTCTATGAGCAGGATCTGCTAGCCGGTGTCTATTACAGCATCTACGGGCTCAATGATTTGGTATTCATGCTGTTCTTCTTGTGGGCGTTTTTATCACAACGTCGATGGGGTCTCGAAGGGGTCCCGACTAACAAGTCGAAGGGGTCAGTCGAAGGGGTCAGTCCCGACTAACAAGCATTGCGATTTTCAAACCGAACTTCTAGGCGTTATTCCATGGCCAGACCCTTGCGATACGAGGCGGCGGGAGCGGCTCATAATTAAGTGACAGACAAATTATCAAGAATCTCCTTGGCGTGAGGTTCTTTGTGGCTAGGGTGGCGACATGCGCAAGGCACGTTGGTTGGCAGACTGGCAGAATTCGACCTCGAAACCGGTGATTTACCACTGCATTTCCCGCGTGGTGGATCGGCGGTTTGTGTTTGGGGAGCGGGAATGTGAGGCGTTTCGGATGTATCTGCGGATGTATGAAAATTTCTCGGGCTGCCGGGTGCTGTCCTACTGTGT
>JANORE010000477.1:0-1518 GCA_031415155.1 Akkermansiaceae bacterium
TCCAAGAACAGACCGCTCTTATCTGGCAACAAAGCTTCTCGAAAGCCTTGACGAAGATGAGAACGAAATGAGTGAGGAACGGTTGGTGGAAATTCGCCGCCGTGTGCAAGAAATGAAAAATGGCACCGCTAAAATGATTCCTCACGATGAAGTCATGTCAAATGTGCGAGCGCGGCTTTCAAAAAAACGCGAAGCTCGTATCGCCCAAATCTCATGACTCTAATTTGGAACGATGAAGCAGAAGAGGAATTTTGGTCCGCAGCTGACTACTACGACGACCAAGAAGAAGGACTTGGAGAACGCTTTGTCGCCAACATCCAAGCCACAGTCGCTAAAATTTCGGCTAACCCGTCGATGCCACGCTGCTTTGACGAAGACTGCCGCAAAGTCAAAGCTGAAAGCTTTCCTTACGTCGTCATTTACTACGTGGAAGAGGAGCAAGTTAAAATCGTCTCAGTGATGCACTCCAGCCGCCGCCCGGGCTACTGGAAAGATCGTCTCTGAAGTTCATCAAAAGCCGCTGAAATCTTCTTCCTTTAGCCGCTAAAAACTGTTGATCTGAGCGCGGTGCATATTCTGATTGCGCACTCCAGAATTGATATTGAGTGTGATTACCCGATTGATATTTTTCGATTTTTGCCATAAAGAATATTGGATGCTATAGTGATTTGAATCGATTCGCCACCATTTTCCTGACGCTGCTGATTTTCCTAACGAGTAGAAATTTCGCCCCAGGAGGTGTCCAAGAATCTCTTGGCTCCTTGGCGTTTCAGACGCTTTATTTAGATGGGATTCAACGCCAAGACGCCAAGGAAGAGAGGTTTTTCCAGATAGGCCGTGGAAATGACGGCGATTTACACGCCACCTCATATCGAACAACTCAAAGCCATCCCCCTGCCCCGGCGAAGGCAAAAACAGAAAATCCAGCCTCGCCAAACCGAGAGAATGAGGTAGAATTTTAAACATGACTGCGGAACTTCTCCTTGAAAAAAGTCTTCGTTTTGACCGTTCAGGCAAACCGCTGGAAGTGATTATCCCTTATGAGCAATTCGTCGATTTTTTTGAAGTCAATGGATATGATCTGAGCGAACAAAGTAAGGCGGAATTGCGCGAGGCTATCGCTGACAGCAAAGCAGGCAATCGGGATGCCTTCGTGAGTCTTGAGGACATTGAAAAAGAATTTGGATGCACCCACTAGAGCTTCACAAACGTGCTCAAAAAGCCTTACGAAGCATCCCGTCTGATCGAGCGAAGCAAATCATTAAAGCGATCAGAGAGTTGATTGATTTAGACGATCCTAGTAATCATCCCAACGTCCGCTTGATGGAAGGCGAATGGGCTGGCTCCATGAGAATGCGGATCGGCTCCTACCGAGTCATTTTTGAACTGGTAGGTGAGGTAAATGCGAGTTGCCTCATTCGGGTGACGCATATCGGTCCTCGTGGAGGGATTTACGGCTAAAACAAGCCGCTGAAAAAGTGAACTCCGCAAGCCAACCATAAGCCTTGGTCGTGCCAA
>JANORE010000478.1:0-10533 GCA_031415155.1 Akkermansiaceae bacterium
GCGCGATTGAAGCGCGATTCATTGGCATCGCGGCCACCGACGATGGCGAGCACCGCTCCGGTGCGGTTTTCTACGACGACGGCAGCACCCTGGATGTATTCTGGCTCGGTGCGTTTTTCCTCAGGAATCGCACGCCATGCCGCCCGCGTCTGATGCGGGTAGCCCGAGTAGCGCTCGACTTCGCGCAGCTTTTTATCCAGCGCTTCCTCGCCTTTTCGCTGAATGCGAATGTCGATGGTGGTGATGATGTCGAGACCGCCCAGATCGATATTTTCCTGTTCGAGAATCACTTCTAAATCGCGGCGGACGGCATCCATCGCGTAAGATTCTTGCGCCTCACGGCGTGACTTCGGGCGGACTTCGATGGGTTCCAGCTTGGCGGCTTCTGCCTCTGCAGCACCGATGACCCCGGCATTGACCATCCGAGTCAGGGTGGTCCCTCGCTCACGAGTGGCCGCTTCCATCGAGCTAAATGGATTGAACGAATCCGGTCCACGGACGATTCCCGCAAGTAGGGCGGACTGTGAGAGCGTGAGTTCGGAGGGATGTTTTTCGAAATAAATTCGCGCGGCCTCCCCGATACCTTTGATCTGGCGGCCCCAGTTGATCTGATTGATATAGGCTTCGAGAATTTCGTCTTTCTCGAGCGAAGCTTCAAGCCGGACCGCGATCGCGATCTCTAACATTTTCCGATCAATCTGCTTGAGCGTGTCACCACGGTTCTCGCCTTGTTTGAGTTGGAAAATATCAGAAGCAAGCTGCTGCGTGATGGTGGATGCACCTTCGCGTTTGCCTTCCATATTTTTCAAAATAGCACGCCCGATGCCGATCACGTCGAAGGCTCCGTGCCGGTAAAATCTCTCATCTTCGCGGGCGAGGATGGCTTTGCGGAAATTTTCAGAAACCTGTCGCAGCGGCACAAGTGAGCGCTTTTCTCCGTGGATGCGCCCGATTTCCTCACCCAATCGGTCGCGAATAATCGAGCGCTCAGGCATGGCCCGGATTCTTGAGAGATCGTAGTCGCGAGCGCGGACGCCGTAGATGATCCCGAGAAAGGCAAGGCCGTAGAGTCCGGCTACGACTGGGTAGCCCACGATGCGGGACAGCCACTTCAGCGGCGTATTCAGCCCACGGGTGAGTAGATTGAAGAGGTGAAATGGCCAGAAAATCAGTAATGAAAAAGCTCCGGGGCCACGCGAAGGCATTTCTTGGCGGCGTGGATTGGTCTCTGGCGGGTTGCGTTTAGACATCGATGACGGCTGCAAGGTAAGCGATCCTTCGACGTTGATCCATCCTTGTTATTGAGACATTTCGAGGCGGACCACCCACTTCAGTGAGCAGTCACTCTCAACGAACTTCGGAAATCTTATTTCCCCGGAAAAACTCCGCGCTCGCCACTCTCGGCATCTTCTGTAGTTTCGCCGCGCAACCATGGCTGGCTTCTTTAAATCTCTCTTCAATAAAATCACCAATCGCGCAGAAATCGACTGGGACGAGATCGAGGCGGATCTCATCAGCTCCGATCTCGGAATCCGCATGACCACCTCCATCATCGATGAATTGCGCGATCTGGGTCGCTCAGTATCAGCCGAAGATGTGGTGGAAGTCACTCGCAAGCATCTGGCGAAACGCTTGCCTAGCGACTTCCCGGCACCTGCGCCCCGGCCCGATGGAAAACCGTTCGTCATCCTCATCGTCGGCGTCAATGGCACCGGGAAAACCACCTCCTCGGCCAAGCTCGGACTCTGGTTACAAATGCGCGGGCACTCCGTGGTGATGGCGGCTGCCGACACCTTCCGCGCCGCCGCCGTCGAACAACTCCAACGCTGGGGCGACCGCCTAAATCTAACGGTCGTCAAAGGAAATCCCAATGCGGATCCATCATCGGTTTGTTTCAATGCCCATCAGAAAGCGGTCGCCGCGAAGACGGATTTCCTGATCTGTGATACCGCAGGCCGCATCCATACTCGCAATAACTTGATGGATGAGTTGGGAAAAATTAAGCGCACGCTTTCGAAGCAAGACGAGACCGCGCCCCATCTCACGCTTCTCGTGGTGGATGCCACGACGGGCTCGAATGCGATGCAGCAGGCCAAGGAATTTCACCGTGCTTGTCCACTCGATGGCCTCATCGTCACCAAGCTCGACGGCTCTGGAAAAGGTGGCATCGCCGTGACGATTTACGATCAACTCGGCATCCCGCCACGCTTCCTTGGCACCGGTGAAGAACCGGAACAGTTTTCGATTTTCCAGAAAGAAGCGTTCGTGCAGGAAATTCTTTGAAAGGCTGAGCCGGACCCAGAAAATCGGGACCGCATCGAGGTCAATGTTGACGCTCAGGCGATTCTCCATTGACCCATTCGAGCAAGTGCGGTGATTCTCCGGCCATGCATTCAATGACGGGATTTGGCCGCGGATCGGTGGCGACTCATCCATGGCTGGCGACCGTGGAAATCAGTTCGGTAAACCGCAAGCAGGCCGAAGTCGTCGTCCAGTCTCCTCGCGAGCTCAATGAGTTAGAAGCCAGGATTCGTAAAACGATACTTGCCATCATTTCTCGTGGCCGCATCCAAGTTTCGATTCATCTGGAGCGGCCTCTCGGGAATTCGACTGACTTCCGGCTGGATCATACTCTGGCACTGGCTTTTTCTAACGCTTTTAGCGAGCTGGAGAAAACGGTCGGCCATGCGGTGACACCCGTCGCGGCAGACTATCTCCGCCAGCCGGGGATCTTATCGATCAGTAGTGGTGAAATCGACGCCGAGTCTGCGTGGCTCGCCATCGAGCCAGCTCTTACCGACGCTCTCGCGCAACTTTCCATCATGCGTGCTCGGGAAGGTGCGGATCTCAAGGTGGATTTCATTTCTAGGCTCGGGGTTCTGATTTCCTTGGCTCAGAAAATCGGCGATGAGGCAGCGGGCCGCCCGATCCGCCAGCGAGAACTGCTCATGAAACGGTTGCGAGACGCCGGACTAGAGCTCGATCTCGCCGACGAACGAGTCGTGAAGGAAATCGCGATTTTTGCGGACCGCTGTGACATCAGCGAAGAAATCACGCGACTGAATTCCCATTTTTCGAAATTCAGGGAATATCTCGATGGCGCCGAGCCGCCGGGCCGGGCGCTGGATTTTCTCTGCCAAGAACTCTTCCGCGAATTTAACACGATCGGCTCGAAAGCCAATGACGCTTCCATCGCCCAGACGATCGTCGAAGCGAAGACAGAGCTGGAAAAAATCCGCGAACAGGTTCAAAACATCGAGTAGTCATCGAATTCCCAAATCCATGGATTCGATCCGGTCAGCGCGGATTCTGGGTGAAATTTCATTTTCGGAAATTCTTCTTCGTGGAAAACTTGCCGTCTCGCGAAATGATGAGCATTCTGAGGCATGATTCGCTTCGTCACATTTCTCGTTTCTGTTAGCTGCGCCTTGGTCTCGGCTCAGTCGTATTCACCCACGGACGAACGGCCACCTGCCTTGGCCCGGGAATTTCGCGGCGCGTGGATTGCTTGCATTTACAATCTCGATTGGCCCAGCTCGACGGGCCTGAGCGCCGCCAGCCAGCAAGCTGAAATGCGTAACATTCTCGACAAGCTGGCCGCGCTCAAAATGAACGCCGTGATGTTCCAGGTCCGCCCGCAGTGTGACGCGATTTACTCATCCTCCATCGAGCCGTGGAGCTCTTCACTCACCGGCACGATGGGCCGCTCTCCCGGCTACGATCCACTTGCATTTTGCATTCGTGAAGCCCACGCCCGTGGCATCGAGGTCCACGCTTGGTTCAATCCATTTCGCGCACTTTCTAGCAGTTCGCAATCAGTCGCTGGAAATCACGTCAGTCGTGCGATGCCAGAGATGACGAAAAAATTTGGCAGCATGACTTGGTGTGATCCTGCCAGTGATCAAACCCGTTCCCGGGCTCTCAATGTCATCCTCGATGTGGTGAAACGCTATGACATTGATGGCGTCCATCTCGACGATTATTTTTATCCCTATCCATCGGGCGATCTCCGTTTCAGCGACGGTAAAAGCCCGCCTCAACGCCGCAGTTATGTCGATGGATTTGTCAGTAATCTCTACTCTTCCGTGAAGCGGCAAAAGTCTTGGGTTCGCGTCGGCATCAGTCCGTTTGGTATTTGGCGGCCCGGTGTTCCCGCAGGGATTGAAGCTGGCATCGATAGCTATGAGCAACTCGCTGGAGACTCACGGAAGTGGCTCAAAAACGGCTGGGTGGATTACCTCGCGCCGCAGCTTTATTGGCGGATTTCTCCGCAAAAACAAAGCTTCCCCGCGCTGCTGACATGGTGGCGTCAGCAGGGTTCGCGGCCAGTCTGGCCCGGCATCGCCACGGCCCGTATCAATTCTTCTGAAGATCCCGGGCGCCCGGCTTCCGAGATTACGAACCAGATTGATCTCAGCCGGAAGATTGGTGACAACTGGAATGGCCACATCCACTGGAGCGCAAAAAGTCTGGTGACGAACCGAGGCGGCATCGCGACTAAGCTTTCTAACACTTACACTCAAGCGGCTGCCATTCCACCCATGCCGTGGATCAATAATAAATCACCCGAGGCTCCTGCCGTGAGCGCCTCCTTGCAAGGCGACAAGACTGCGGTGAGTTGGAAATCCGCAGGCAGCATCGCGAAAATCGCTATTCAAGCGAAGATCGGCGGCTCATGGAAGACCCTTCGAGTCGCCCCAAGCGGCGCGCAAAGTACCACCATTCCACGCGCTGAAATGATCGCGATCACGGCATTGGATCGTTTCGGGAATGCCAGCTCGCCGAAGGTTCTCGGACTGCGTTGAATGAGGCTGCCGCGCGTCATGATTGGTGGAAATGATGTCGTCGCTCAATGGATTGCCGCACTGGCATGTCCGTCAAGTCAAGGGCGTGGGACTACCCGTCGTTGACATTCTTGTGCTCTGACCATGGATCGTGAGTTTGTGGGTTTATCCAGCGACAATTAGAATTGCCCACCTGTGGTGCTTGGAGAATGGGTTCCTAAACCGTCTCCCTTTCGCCTAGCTCACCCCTAGCCGGGGCTTTTTTATTTTCAAAAAAGTGCTCGAAAGAGGACTCGAACCTCCACAGGTTACCCTACTAGATCCTTAGTCTAGCGCGTCTACCAATTCCGCCATCCGAGCATCCGGTTGGGTGGGGGCACTTGGTATGATTCGCCCCGGAATTTAGCAAGAAAATCTTCGAGAAAATAAAGGTTGTTGCAGAACTGCGCATGAAATCCAAGTGAACGCTGGTGCGAAAATCGAATTTGGATACCGTCATCGCGTATGCGAAACTTATGGATTCTCACAGCTTCCTTTTACCTAGCCTTTTCTCTATCAGTTCATGCCGAAAAACCAGATGAAGCGATTTTCCAAGAATTCAATGAGATCGTCGGAGAAATCGAAAGACTTTCTGCCGCTCGTCCGACTCGGCAGCAAATTATCCTGGGCTGCTCAAACGGGCTTTTTAAAAGCTCATCGGTCAAAGCGCCTCATTTGAAATCTGCGATCAAGCCCGAGGCGACGGCGGAGGAATTGCTGACAGTTTACCAGAAAGTGGCCGCAGATTTCGCGACCGTTCCAGGACAGCGTATGGAATTATCCGCCCTAGTGCGGGCATCCGTGAACAGCTATTTGGGCACGTTAGACGAGTTCTCCCGATACGAATCCCCGGAAATCTACGGGGCATATCTCGCCGCCGCCAAGGGTAAGGCGAGCATTGGCCTGACGATCCAGCTCAAGGACGGGGCGATGTTATGTTACCCTTATCCCGGACTAGCGGCGGATCAGGCCGGGGTGAAAACGGGGGATGAATTGCTGATGGTGAATGGAGTATCGGTGAAAGGCGGTGGGCTTCTCAATGCCGCCAGCGTCATCGGTGGGCCGGCTGGGACGGAAGTGGAGCTCACCGTGCAACGGACCTACGGACGGCCAAGTCGTGTCATGGTGAAACGAGAAACGCTCGAAGTGCCTGAAGTCGCGGTGGAAAAACAAATGGGCGGCTATCAAATTAAAATCCGCAAATTTTCAAAAAGTGCGGTGGAGCAGTTAGAAGCAGCCTTGAAGAGCACCCGTAATGCGAGGATGCTGACCCTAGATCTCCGTGGAAATGGTGGTGGAGACTTGGATGCGGCGGTCGCCATGGCCGAGCTTTTTGTAGCACCGGGCAAGCTCATGGGCAGCGGCAAGGTGGGAGAGCAAAAAGAAGACTACATTTCTAAGAAAGAACCGGTGATCAAGCCGGTCTCGACCACGATATTACAAGATGAAGGCACGGCCAGTGCGGCGGAATTTTTCATCATCGCCTTGCTGACGGGGCTTGATGGTCAAGTCATGAACCGTGGTCCAGACACCTTCGGAAAAGGGGTTTATCAAATCGGGCACATACTGCGCTCCGGGGGATTTCTCGTGGTGACCCACGGCCAACTGATCGGGCCAGATGGCTCTAGCTGGCACAAGAAAGGCATCACTCAAGGATGGAAGCCTGCTTCATCCAGTCCGGCGAAAGATGAAGTGAAGTAATATCGTGAAGGCAGAGGCTCGCTTTCAACGTCACTTCCACGGTCCGCACCTTTAGAAATTCAATCACCACGCTTCCGCTGAAAATGCTTCACGATGGCTGCCGTCAGGCCGGGGATGTCATGCTTGCCCGCCTCGAAGGTGGGCTTCATGCCTTTTTTGCGGAGTGCATCGCTGGTGACTGGACCGATGCTTGCCGCGCCACATCCTTCTGGCCAGTCGAGACCGAGGGCGAAAAAGTGGTCCACCGTTGAGCTGGAGGTGAAGGTGATCAAATCCGCACCTTCCTCCACGAGACGGGCGCGAGCACCCGTGAGATCTTCAGTTTCAGGAACCGTGCGGTAGGCGATGCATTCGTCCACGATGGCACCGAGGGCTGTGAGTCCTTCACCCACAATATCGCGAGTTTCCGCAGCTTTGACCCAGAGGATCGTCAGATTTTCGATGTCTTCCTTCTTAAATGCCTCGATGAGGCCTTCCGCCACAAACCGCTCTGGGATGAGATCCACGGCGAAGCGGTATTCACGGATTTTCGCGGCGGTCCCTGCGCCAATCGCGGCAATTTTCGGATTTCCTAAACTCCGGGCATCTTCGAAACTGGCATAAAACGCGTCGAAGAAGCGCTCAACTCCGTTCGGGCTGGTGAAAACAAGCCAATTGTATTCGTGAGCATGAGTCACGAGTTCGGCGAATTCGAGGCGATCCGGCGGCCCTTCGATGCGGATGGTCGGCAGCTCGATCACATCCGCACCCAGATCGCGCAGTGCCTTGCTGAGTTCTCCGGCTTGCTCACGTGTCCGGGTCACGACGATTCGTTTGCCGAACAGCGGGCGTTTTTCAAACCAGTTAATTTTCTGCCGTTCGTTGACCACATTGCCGATGACGGCGACTGCCGGGGAAGTGAAATTCTCGGCCTCCGCGATGTCGGCAATGGTGGCAAGCGTGCCGACAATGGTTTTTTGCGAGCCTGTCGTCGCCCAACGAGTCAGTGCGATGGGGGAGTCAGCAGCAGCTCCATGTTGGATGAATGCGCCGGTGATTTCACGGAGGCGGGCGACTCCCATCAGGAAAACTTTGGTGCCTGGCGCTTTCGCGAGTTGTGCGTAATCCACGGAGCTGAAGCCCTTCGTCGGATCTTCGTGGCCCGTGAAAATCGTGAGTTGCGTGTTGTGATCGCGATGCGTGACGGGGATTCCGGCATAGGCCGGTCCCGCGATGGCGGAGCTGATGCCAGGGACGATTTCGAAGTTCACGCCCGCTGCGGCGAGTTCGGCAGCTTCCTCCCCACCACGAGCGAAAATCATCGGATCGCCGCCCTTGAGTCGGACGACATTTTTTCCCGACTTAGTTTTTTCTACGATGATGTCGTTGATTTGGTCCTGTGGCACCGAGTGATCTTTGGCCCTTTTCCCGACATAAATTTTCTCGCAACCTGCCTTCGTCCAATGAAGTAACTCAGGACTACTGAGTGCGTCGTAGACTAAGACATCGGCGAGCTCGATGCATTCCTTGGCGCGCAGGGTGACGAGACCAAGATCACCAGGACCAGCGCCGACGAGATAACAAGTGCCAGAATGACTCATGAATAGGAATTGAAAAATTAGAGTGCGTCACCGAATGTGTCGCCGCTCTTTTCATGATCCCCGCTAGCCCACCGCGCAAGTCCAAGATTTGAAAGGCTCGTGATTTTGAGAGGCTTACGATCCCACGGCAGGATTGGGCAAAGTTGAGGAGCACCTGAGGACCTAACGATTCCCCCTGTTGGAGAAAACTTCTCTCAAACTCTTTAAATCAAATGGTGCGCACGAGAGGACTCGAACCTCCACAGGGTTGCCCCTACTAGAACCTGAATCTAGCGCGTCTACCAATTCCGCCACGCGCGCACATTATCCCAATCAGGTGGGCGGAAAAAATCATGCTCCCCCAGAGATTGCAATCTCGTTTTATGAAAGTTTCATCCTCACGTTTTATCGTCGGCACGAACTGACGTTTTTCCACGTTGCCAAACAGGCTCGCTCTCAACCAACCTCAGCCCATGCAGAAGGCCACGCCACTCATTCTTGTCTTGTTTCTAGCCGCCACGGCCACATTTCTCTCGTTCCGGACTCCCAAGCCGAAAGCGCCGCCATTGCCCGAGGTGCGATCCTCCGTGGTTGCTCCCGATTTAAGCAAACCCGTCCCAACGACGAAGACCGACACGGCCGCTATCGCAAAAATCACTCCGCGCCCTTGGCCACAGGCATCCTCCGATGTCGCTGCTGACTCGGGCGCGACCTTCGGGACTTTGGAAAATGGACTTCGCTACATCATTTATCCCAATCCTGAACCACGCAAACGGGTTTCACTGCGGCTCCACATCGCTGCCGGTTCTCTGATGGAGGCTGAGGAGCAACGCGGTCTGGCCCATTTCCTCGAACACATGGTCTTCAATGGATCGAAAAACTACACCGCCGCCGATCTCATCCCGAAAATGCAACGTCTGGGCATCTCCTTCGGCGCTCACGCAAATGCCTACACCTCCTTCGACGAGACCGTTTACATGCTCGATCTGCCGGATCTCTCGGCGGAAACGATGAATCTCGGCTTCACGGTCATGCGTGACTTCGGCGACGGTGCGCTCCTCACCACCGAGGAAATCGATAAAGAACGCGGCGTGGTTCTATCCGAAAAAATCAGTCGCGATTCTGTCGGCAGCCGGATCATGGAGCAGCAGTTCGCCCAACTTCTCCCCGATTCTCTCGTCACCAAGCGCTTCCCGATCGGCACTGAAGAGGTGCTCAAATCCGCGCCACGCGAGCGTTTCCTCGATCTTTACACTCGTTACTACACTCCAGAACGCATGACTTTCATCGTCGTCGGCGACATCGACCCCCAGGAAATGCAGAGCAAAATCGAAGCATCTTTCGCCTCGATGACGAATCCTGCCCAGCCTGGAAAGAATCCAGACCTCGGACCGATCCGCCAACCTGAAGGTGTCGAAACGGCCGCCTTTGCCGACAAGGAACTCACTTCCACCGATGTTTCACTGATGCTGGTCCGCCCTTACGCGGTGAAGCCTGACGATGCCGCGACTCGCGCGGAGAACATGAAACTCGACATCGCCCATTCGATTTTCGACCGCAGACTGGAGCGACTTTCTAAAATCGAAGGCTCGGCCATTGCTTCTGGCTCCGCATCGAACCAAGTGCTATTTAACTACCTCGAACTCGGCTCCATCGACGTCACTGCTGCGGATGATCGTTGGCAAGAGGTCGTCCCGATCTTAGAGCAAGAACTCCGCCGCGCCATCGACCATGGCTTTACCGATGCAGAACTTGCCGAAGCCAAGTCGAATCAACTGAACGCTTACGATCAGCAGCTTAAGCAAAAAGCGACTCGCAAGTCCGAAGGTCTTGCCACCGTTCTGGCCAGCTCGATCAATGATCACCGAGTGTTTTCCGATCCAGAAACTGACTTGGAACTCGCGAAGCTTGCACTCGATGCCATTGATCTAACCACTTGTCACACCGCATTCAAAAAATTCTGGGACACGGCAGGTTACCACTTGGTTCTTACGGCCAAGGAGAAGCCTCAGAATGCGGAGAAAGAACTCGCCGCGCTCTTCGAGGAATCCCGAGGGAAACCGGTGGAAGCACCCGTGATTCGCTCGGCCCAAGCATTTGGCTACACGAATTTTGGCACGCCCGGCACGGTAGCTTCGCGTAAAGAAGTGACCGATCTCGGCATCACGCAGCTCGTGCTTTCTAACCAAGTGCGGATCAATCTGAAGGTGACTGATTTTGAAAAAGGCAAGGTGCAGCTCCTCGCCCGCATCGGTTCCGGTAAGCTGACTCAACCGAAAAATACGCCCATGTTGGACACCTTCGCGAACACCATTTTCATCGGTGGCGGCCTAGGCAAGCACTCGAATGACGACCTGCAACAAATTCTCGCAGGCAAGAACGTCGGCTCCACACTGGCCATCGGCGAAGATGCATTCACTCTCACGGGTGCGACCACGGCGGCAGATTTC
>JANORE010000479.1:0-6871 GCA_031415155.1 Akkermansiaceae bacterium
CAAAATCGTTCAGAGCAATGTCTATAGCTACGATCCAAATCCATCCAATACATCATCACCCTCCATTGCCGCTGTAGCCGCTGCCTATAGCAGTCAAGTGAGCACCAGCGACGCAATCAACGATGGTCAAGATTCTTTTACATCTGAAACCCAACCGGTGGCACCAACCTCCGGCGCGGCGGGACTCAACGACGGCAATGCGGATGGTTCCGGAACCGGGATCAATACCTTCTACAGCAGCACGAAATTCAACGCCCCAGTGACCTATAAGCTGAATACCAATACCGTCCCAAATGGCTACGACATCAGCAGGATCATTTCGACCGCCGGTTGGCATAAGGACGGAGCGGGCCAAGCCAATCAGTCCTATGAAGTATGGATCCGCAAGGTCGGAGAATCTACTTTTAGTAAAATCCAAACCGTTTATTACAAACCATTCACCAGTGGCGGGCTCAATGGCAACACCGGCGCGACCAAAGTGGACATCACAAACAGCGCGCCCGGCGGGATCTTAGCTCGCGGCGTGGATTCCATTCGCTTCATCTTCAAAGATGACGGTGAGAACTTCAGTGTGGTGAACGGCACGGTCTATCAGGAAATCGATGTGTTCACCTCCACCCCACAGCCGCCCCTTTCCGTGGGAGAAATGTTCAGCAGCTCCATGATTCTGCAGCGTGATATCCAAGCGCCGATCTGGGGTTACTCGCGGGCGAATGCCAACATCACCGTAAAGCTAGATAACGGCACCGTCGCCACTGCAACCGCCGATATCTATGGGAAGTGGGTCGCTCGCATGTCCTCACACGCGGGTGACGGTGGGTTGCCGCATACCCTAACTATATCAGCTCCTGGCGAGACGAATGTTGTCCTAACAGATGTTTTGTTCGGAGACGTGTATATCGCGGCAGGCCAGTCGAATATGGCACGCACCCTCTCAGGGGTGAGCGCGACTGCGGAAATCAATGCCGCGAATTTCCCTAAGATCCGCCAAATCAAAATGGCGCTTACCACTTCCTCCACGATTAAAAGGGAACCCACGCTTGAATCTGACTGGACCGCTTGCAGTACTCAGGTAGCCGGGCAATCTTGCGCGGTGGGTTACTACTTTGCAAAAAACCTTCAGGCGACCACCGGCGAACCCGTCGGCCTTCTGTTCTCCGCGTGGGGCGGTCAATTGATCGAACAATTTACCAGCCGCGAAGGGCTGGCCGCTGTTCCTGCTTTGTCTGGAATGCTGCAGAACGTGGAGGACGGAAACACCATCAATAATAAGACCTACTCTGACATTTACAACGCCATGATCGCTCCCATGAGTCCCTATGGCGTCAGAGGCGCCCTTTGGTATCAAGGCGAGTTCAATGCTGGCGTTGATCGTGATATCTATAAGTTAAAACTTAGTGCCTTGATCCGCGGATGGCGGTCGAGATGGGGTCAGGCTAGCTTTTCTTTCGCCATCGTTCAGCTCCCGAATTTTAACACCACGAATGACTGGCCTATCATCCGCGAGGCTCAGCGCCGCGTGCTAGGAGATGAGGAAGATACGGGCCTAGTGGTAACCATCGATGTCGGCGACAACAACGACATCCACCCGACGAACAAGAAAGATCCCGGAGAGCGGCTCGCCAAGCTTACGCTAGTTTCCAAATATGGGGTCTCCGGCCTTCCTACTGGCCCGCTGCTTACCACCACTGCCATTGAAGGCAATCAAATCAGAGTCAATTTCCAGCATGCCACGGGTGGCCTAGTCGTTGGCACGAAAAGTGGCAGCAACCCCGTTGTGACCACTACAGATCCCTTACAAAACTTCGAGATCGCGGGTGCTAACATGGTTTTCGTCGCTGCCACAGCGGTGATCAGTGGCGAGACGGTGCTCGTTTCAGACCCATCCGTCACCTCACCGATGTATGTGCGCTACTGCTATGCAAACGTCCCTCCAAGTGGAAATAAACTCTACAACAGTGCCATGCTTCCTGCATCCCCCTTCCGAACAAATGCGGAATACGAGCTCGAAGTCGTCGCCGGGACCGGTAGCGGAACGGGAATTCTCGCTGGCACCATCCGCAACGTCGTCGCGAGTACACCTCCTGCAGGCATGACCTTTGACCGCTGGATCGGTAGCGCTGACTTTGGAAATCCAAATGCTGCATCGACCACGGTGAAGATGCCGACCGATGATCTCTATCTGTTAGCAAGCTATCGACCAAGTGCGGCACTAACTTATCAATTCACGGTGATCAATGGAAACGGCGGTGGCACCTCACAGGTCGATTCCATCATCAACCTCAAGGCAATCGTCCCCGCCGGTAAAAAGTTCGTTTCCTGGACTGGCAACATTGCCACGGTGGTGAATCCAACTGCCCGGGTGACGACTCTGCGGATGCCTGCGGCAAACGTAACTGTCACTGCGAATCTCATCGACGTCAGCACGGCACGCGATGGCATTCCAGATACTTGGAGAGCACTCCACTTCGGCGGTGATGGCAGCACTCCCACCTCTCTATCGGCCGCTTCTGCGGACCCTGACTCTGACGTGCAGCCGAATTTGCACGAATATCAAGCGGGCACCGATCCGAATGACCCTAAGTCCTTCCTCAAAGCCAACATCTCTGCCATGTCTGGCTCGCAGCTCTCCTTGGTGTTTCCCACCGTCCGCTCGAATCGCTATTTCATCCAAAGCAGCGAAACCATGGCCGATGATTCTTGGGAGGACGAATCTTATGAAATCATCGGCGACGGACAACTGCTACAGTTCCCGCTGGAACCTAGTGGTGGGCCAAACAAGTTCTTCCGCGTGAAGTGCGCTTGGGATGTCCTAGAGCCTTCTGATGGACTCAACGCAAAATAACTTTCTTCATAAGAAATCATAGTCCTCCTCTATCTTGAAATCAGTAAATCCGATCAAAAAAGTAGACATGTTTACAAATATATACCTCGTCCTGGCTCTCTTAGGACTAACGGTCTTCATACAAGCCGCACCAGCACCAGATGACCCCACAGAAGGAGTGCCCGTCTCTGAGCGCATCACCGCAGCTCCCGGAAAAAAGTTTGTTTATAAGACGGTGAACAACGTCGAGCAGGCAATGGAAATCTATTTCCCGAAAGACTGGCAGCCATCACAGAAACGGGTAGCCATGTTGTTGTTTCATGGGGGCTCATGGAAGAGTGGGAATTTAAGTCAGTTTCGTTATGATGGGGAATATTTTGCAAAACGCGGCATCGTAGTCGCCACCGCGAATTACCGGATGCATACCGCTGCCGAAGAGAAGGCTCTTCCACCCGGCGAATCGAGAAAGCGGATTTGCATCACCGACGCCCGCAGTGCCATCCGCTGGATGAAACAACATGCAGGGGAGCTTGGAATCGACCCTGATAAAATGGTAACGGGCGGCGGATCTGCTGGCGGCCATCTGGCGGTGATGGCGAGTTTGATTGATGGCTTGGACGATCCGAATGACTCGAAGGACTTCAATACTAAAGTCGTCGCCCATTTGCTTTTCAATCCTGCTTTCATGGGGGCGGGAAAGGATAGAGATGATCGAGTCGATGTATTTGCACATCTTAAAAAAGGCATGACACCAGCGATTTATTTTTTCGGAGAACAGGATAACTGGAAAAAGGCTTCCGATGTTTTGGTTCCCAAGATCGTGGCAAATGGTGATGAAGCCACGTTATGGATGGCCACCGGAGTGGGGCACAGTTTTTTCATGAAAAAGCCATGGAAAGACGTTTGCCTGATCAAGGCAGATGAATTTCTCGTGGCCCAGGGACTTTTGAAAGGGAGTAGCCCGCTTGCCGCAGATCCCAAAGCGACGCTGGTCAAGCAATAATACCATCAAGAGAATGCGAGCGTGACGAGAGCTACATAAGCCTTCAAGACCATGGCAAAAAAGCCCGGTTCTTTCGTAAGATCCAGATCGCAGAAACCGTAGCATCTGTCCCTTGAGTATCCGGCGACTCGCGAAATTTACAGATTTATACCCCTCTTGAATGTTCATGATTAGGCATCCCTACCTTGTAATCTTACTTTCCATCCTTTTCACGCTCTCAGCGCATGCTGCGGATCTACACGTCTCGCCCAACGGCCAAGACAGCAACCCGGGCACTCAGGCAGCGCCATTCAAGCAACTCGCTGCCGCCCGTGATGCCGCCCGCAAGTTCGCCGGTAAAGAAATCGTCACAATTCACGTTGCGGACGGTATCTATTATCTCCCAGAAACTTGTATCTTCACTCCGGCAGACTCAGGATCGGAGAAATTCCCTGTCATTTATCAGGCAGTCAACGAAGGCAATGCCGTGCTCAGCGGCGGCCTGAAGCTTGACCTGAAATGGGAAGCAGCAGCCGGTGGCGTTTTTAAAACCACCACGCCCGCAGGTCTTGTCATCGACCAGCTTTTCATTGACGGGAGCCGCCAGCGCATGGCGCGATACCCTAACTTCGATCGTCAGCAAACCACCGCCGCCTATCAGGGATTTTCCGCTGATGCCTTCTCCAATGAACGCGCCGCGAAATGGGCCGATCCCGCAGGCGGCTACATTCACGCCATGCACTCCGCCCGCTGGGGCGGCTATCACTACCGCATCACCGGCAAGAAACCGGATGGTAGCGTGGCCTACGAAGGCGGCTGGCAAAACAACCGCCAAATGGGCATGCACCATGATTTCCGGATGGTGGAAAACATCTTCGAGGAACTCGATGCTCCCGGCGAGTGGTTCCACGACGCGAAAACAAACACGCTCTATTTTAAACCCGAACCCGGCATGGATCTCGCGAAATCCAATGTCGAAGTCGTCCGTCTCCGCCACCTCATCGAGTTCACGGGATCGTCCAAACAAGCAGTGAAACACATCACCCTCAAAGGGTTCACCTATCGCCACGCAGCTCGCACCTTCATGGACACCAAGGAACAGCTGCTGCGTTCCGACTGGGCGATTTATCGCGGCGGAGCTGTGCTTCTCAACGGCACGGAAAAAGTCAGCATCCTCGATAGTGAATTCGATCAAGTCGGTGGCAACGCTGTCTTCATCAACAACTACAACCGCCACGCCCTCGTCAAAGGCTGTCACATCCATGATGCGGGCGGCAGCGGCGTCTGCTTCGTCGGCGATCCCGAGGCCGTGCGCGATCCGCTCTTCGAATACTGGCAAACCAACGACCTCACCAAGATCGACCGCACACCCGGCCCGAAGACCGACAACTATCCCGCCGAGTCCGCCGTCGAGGATTGCCTCATCCACGGCATCGGCCGAGTCGAGCGCCAGCCCGCCGCGGTGCAGATTTCCATGGCCTACCAAATTTCAGTGAGAGACACCTCGATTTATGATTGCGCCCGCGCTGGCATCAACATCAGCGAAGGCACTTGGGGCGGCCACCTCATCGAACGTTGCGATGTTTTCGACACCGTGCTGGAAACCCACGACCACGGCTCCTTCAACTCCTGGGGCCGCGACCGCTTCTGGGGTTCCAACCACCGCGCGGTTTCCGAACCGGAAGTCAAAAAAGATCCAAAACTTCCATACCTTGATGCCATGAAAACCATCGTCATCCGCGGCAGCCGATGGCGTTGCGACCACGGCTGGGACATCGACCTCGACGACGGCTCCAGCAACTATGAGATTTACAACAACCTCATGCTCGCCGGCGGACTCAAGTTCCGTGAAGGCTATGGCCGCAAGAGCTATAACAACATCCTCGTGAACAATGGCTTCCACCCGCACGTCTGGTTCGACGACAGTGCCAGCGAGTTTCACCAGAACATCACGATGAGGCCGCACGCTGCCGTCGGCCAACCGGAAGGCTGGGGCAAACGCATCGACCGCAATCTCTTCATGACCGAAGCGGACCGCGCGAAAAACCTCGGCTCCGGCGGCGATACCAACTCACTCGCAGGTGATCCAAAATTTCTCGATCCCGCATCCGGCGATTTCCGCGTGGCGGACGATTCTCCGGCATTGAAGCTCGGCTTCAAAAACTTCCCGATGGACCAGTTTGGAGTGAAAAAGCCTTCGCTCAAAGCGATCGCCAAAACTCCGGTCATTCCCTCCGTGCAAATGCCAAGCGCCGATTCGCCAGCGAAATCCGATCTGACTCTGTTCTGGCTGGGTGCGCCGCTCCATGGCATCGTTGGCGAGGAGTTTTCCGCCTTCGGAGTGAGCAAGGACGATGGCGGAGTCCAGCTCGTCAAAGCTCCAGCAAACTCCGCTGCCGCAAAAGCCGGCCTGCGAGCCAACGATCTCATCCAAAGCATCAATGGCCAGAAAGTTTCCACCACCGACCAGCTTTTCGCCGTGCTCAACACCACCGGCAGCACGCCACCCAAGCTTCGCGTGATCCGCAACCAGAGGCCCGTGGAAATCACACTTCCCGCCACTCCCTTCATCGGCACCGAAACCGCCAACGATGCGAATCGCTTCACCAAACTCATTCCTTCGCCCACGCAAGACGTCACCGTTACCGCCAGTGAACCGGTGAACGACGATCCACTCGCCTCTCTAACCGATGGCCTCCTCAACGCAGGATACGGACCCATCTTCGCCAACGGCATCCACCTAGGAATCTACAAGATGGACCTCGGTGCTGCGAAATCCGTCTCTTCCATCAGCTCGTGGTCGTTCAACCAAAACAACACCCGAGGTCGCCAGCTCGTTACCATTTACAGCAGTAATTCCGAAACCGATCCCGGTTGGAACGTCAAGGACGCGAAGAAGTTCACCCCACTCGGCAGCATCGACACCGCATCCCTGCCCAGCGCTCCATTCACTGCCGCCTCCCTGCGTGCGCCGTCCCGATCGAACCTCGGTAACTTCCGTTGGATTGCATGGGAAACTTCACCCGCAAACTCCGAGGTAGAGAACACCGCTTGGCAGGAGTTTT
>JANORE010000480.1:0-2844 GCA_031415155.1 Akkermansiaceae bacterium
CCAAATGATCAAGCGCACGGGCGTGAGCATCGGCCAAATCTTCGACATGAATGTAGTCCCGGATGCAGGTGCCATCTGGTGTTTCGTAGTCAGTTCCAAAAACTTCAAGGTGGTCGATTTCTCCGGTCACGGCCATCATCACACGCGGAATCAAGTGGGTTTCTGGGTTGTGATCCTCGCCAATCAATCCATCTGGCGAGCAGCCACTGGCGTTAAAATAGCGCAAGCAAGCACTCCGTAAGCCCCAAGCAGGCTCGCAATCTGCAAGAATCCACTCGACCATCAACTTACTTTTCCCATAGGGATTGATGGGTTTCTGTGAATTAAATTCGGTAATTGGAAGTTGATCAGGAGAACCGTAAGTAGCACAGGTCGAAGAGAAAACGAACACTTTACAGCCGAATTCTTGCATCACTTGAAGCAGCTTGATCGGCTCCGCCGTATTATTTTGATAATACTTCAGCGGATTGGTCACGGATTCACCGACGTAGGCGTAGGCGGCGAAATGGATGACTGCCTGGAAACCGTGACGAGCGAATAACGAGCGAACCAGCTCTTGATCCCCTACGTCTCCGACTACCAGCTCAACATCAGAATCGATAATCGCTTGGTCATGTCCGAAAACGAGATTGTCGAGCACCACAATTTTCCGACCTTGCTCGCGAAGAAGACGGACAGTGTGTGAGCCAATATATCCTGCTCCACCGGTGATTAAAATAGGCGCATTTGAGAGATTCATAAGTTCTCAGTTAATTTAGCTGAAGAAACGAGAGGATTGTCAACTCGCAGAAGTCACTTCTTACGAAATTTTTATAAAAATCATTCGAATAGGATACCAATCTATGGTGTCTTTCACCCATGAAGAAAAATCTTCGCTATTTATTCGGCACCGCAGTAGGAGCCTTGGCCGCTCTCGTATTTTCATCCTGCGCTTACGATCCTTATTACTCATCCGCTTCAACTTCGGTTGGTGCTTCTTACAGCTCAGGTGGTGGTGGCTACGGAGGGAGTTCCACATCGCTGTTTGTCAGCACAGGTGATCCACGTTGGGGCTATGATCCTTATAGCCATAGCTATTATGACTACAGTCGTCGCAGTTATTATGATCCTTATTTATACGGATACTACCCTGTCGGCTATCGTCCGCCAGTCGTCTACGGAGCTCCTCATCCGCATGGTTGGCACTCAGGAAGAGGCTATTGCCCACCTCCAAGCCGTTACAGGGACGTCAGACTTTCAAATTACAGAGATCGTGAATCCTCTTACCGGGATTCTGGCTATGGCTGGGCGAGGCAGGTGCGCCGCAATCCAGACAGCGAGCGCAGAGTCGAGGGAATGCGCATCCCGGAAAATGAATCGAACAGAAGAGATGATTTCGGAAGATCCAGAACGAATCTACGAGTGCCAGATGTTTCTCCTTCTCGCGGTTTTGAAAGACAAAATAATGCGTCTGAGCGATCTGTCCGTGAGGGTAGATCGGATGCTCGTCAGCAGGAAATTTCGCGGCCACCATCTAGCCGAAACATGCAGGTAACGACTGGCGAGCGCGAATTCCGCCAGCAACGTGAAAAACGTACTCCACAATTCGAGCAAAACGTCCGCCAACGCAGTCCACAAATTGAGCGCAGAGCCGAAGGCCAACCTCGCCGAAAAGTCGAAAATCAAAGAAATAACAAGCGATCCGAAGCCGACGAACAAACTGGACGCGTTCGTAGTTTTCGTTGATCTTCGATGGCATTTCAGGAGAGAGCATCAAGTTCTCTCCTGATGAGCTGGGTTTAAAAGTTTTGAGAAAACCTGAAGTTTCTAGCTGCCGCAGTCCGCGTCTCCGCTCCAGTTTTTCGCAAAATATTCTCAACGTGTTTATCCACCGTGCGAGGTGAGCAACCCAGAATAATGGAAATTTCAGAATTCCGTTTTCCTTTTGCCAACCACCTTGCGACTTCATTTTCTCTCGGAGTAAAGATGACAGCACTCATTTCCAGCTCTTCCGGGACGAAATCGAGACGTTCAAGCAAGCAAGCTGTCTGGTGAGCTGAAGCGATATGGCGTGCCGCAAGGGCCATCAAAGCCTGGATCCTCCTTGGAATGCTACGGTCATGATTAATCGTCATGGTACTAATCCAGCCAGCGCGAGGAATGATCACACTCACTTGGTGTTTAAGACCTACCGGACGGAAAACATCTTGGTAGAAATCTGTCATTTGAAATCTGCTAGCTGAGGTGAGATCGGCAAGATCAATCACTGGTCCTATTCCTCCTTGCTGCATATAATCGTAGATTGGATTTTGTCGGTAAAGCTCCTTCAACCGACTGAATAAATTCTCAAGTTCTCCAGGAGTGAGCTGACAATTATGGTCGAGAAGGTAGCTCCCATCTTCCTCATTGATCTGATCAAAAGCGATCGTCGCATTGGGCAATATTTGTGCGACAAGTCTAACCAAGTGCTCACCAAATCCAGACAAGGGAACTGGAACCTGCAACTCTGCCACAAAGTCGAGCAAGCACGCGTAATCTGAATGACGAAGTCGCTCCATGTCTAAAGCACAATCGTGTTTATCTAAACGCAAGTTGACAAGGACTCAGACGAAATTCAGTTCGCTTTCTTCCGTGCACCCGTGATCACATGAGTCGCTAATAGAAACGGAAAAATGAAACCAACACTGGAGTGGGCATATCCAATGAATGCGTGAAATTCATCTCCTCCCACATAATATAATCCATAAGCCGTCACAATGAGAAAACCCTGCGCTGCCACGAGGCTGAGTCCGATCCACCGTTGCCGCTTGCTTTTATAACCCGCTGGAATGTGCGTGGCTAACAGGTAACCATAACCAATCATCA
>JANORE010000481.1:0-4379 GCA_031415155.1 Akkermansiaceae bacterium
TTTGGGTCAAGGTGGAACTGCACCTGTCGAGGCTCCACCGGCGGCTCGCAATGCGGCGGACGGAGCCATCAGCACGCGCAAGGATGCCAGGACCATTACGCTGAAAATTCCCGCACCGCGAGGCCAGATCGTGGACCGAGAAGGCGAGCCACTCGCCCAAAATCAAGTCGCCTACCAAGTTGCGTTACAATTCCGGCAATTCAAAAATGACGACCGTGCCTACGTGGTCAACTGGGGCCGGACTCGGCTAGACGAGCTTAAAAAGTTAGTGACGAACGCCGTGCCGAAAACGGATGACGAAATTTACGATCATTATAAAAATCGCCGGTGGTTACCCCTGTTAGTGACTGGACAGATTGGCGAAAAAGACGCGCGGACGATCGAGAGCAAACTGACTTCTGGGCTGATGCTGCATCCGCTTTATCGTCGCGCTTATCCTCAGGGGGAGCTCGCGGCGCACATCATCGGTTATTCGGGAAGCGTCGGAAAATTACCGACCGGGCCGATCAATTTTAATGAACCGCTGTGGGAAGAATCTGAAGGTCGTTCTGGATTAGAGAAAATTTTCAATACGCAGTTGACTGGCGATGCTGGGATGAAGCGGCTGCTGTTCGATGAAAATGGGAATAAGCTACTTGAAGAGCAGATCAAGCGTCCTCGTCCGGGCGGCACGGTCATCACGACGCTGAACCTAGAATGGCAAAGACTGGCAGAGAAGACCTTGAAAAATGGTTGCCGGCGCGGTGCGTTCGTCGTGATTGATGTGGTCACTGGCGAGGTATTAGTGATGGCATCTCGTCCATCGTTTGATCTGAATGACTTTATTCCTGGCATTAGTGAATCGGATTTTAAAGCGCTCGAAGCCGATGTCTCCCAGCCGCTGTTTGGCCGAGCCTTCCAATCCGCCTATCCGCCAGCTTCGTCCTACAAGCCTGTCGTCGCGCTCGCCGCTCTCAATGCAGGTGTGGTGACGGAAAATTCTACCGTTTACTGCCCGGCAGCGATCACGATTGATACCGTGACTTTTAAAAATTGGAGTAAAACACCGGAGGGATCCATCAATGTAAAACGGGCACTCGCTCGGTCTTGCAACACATGGTTCTATCAGGTCGGTCTTGATGTAGGAGCCTCATCTTTTCTCAATCTTTCTCGGCGTCTTGGATTTGGTGAGCGCACAGGTCTACCATTGATCGGCGAGAGTCCGGGGCTAGTTCCGAGTGACGAATGGATGATGAAAAACGAAAAACGGCGGATTCTCAGAGGAGACACGGCGAATCTTTCCATCGGCCAAGGCAGTCTACTCGCATCTCCCTTGCAAGTCGCACAAGCCATGGCGGGAATCGCCAATGGTGGAGCCTTACCGAAGCTTCAACTCATTCGGCAAGTACAAGACACTCGCGGCCGCGTCGTGCAAGTTTCCATCCCGGAACGGAAAAACTGGCTTGGGCTGGAGCCGGAAAATGTGAAAATTGTCCGTGAAGGGATGAGAGATGTCGTCAGTGGCGGCGGTGGCACGGGTAAAAGTGCCGCCCTCAGTTACGCCACATTGTGCGGAAAAACGGGAACGGCGCAATGGGGACCGAAGTCGAAAAGTCAACGATTGGCTTGGTTCGCAGGCTTTCTCCCTTACGATAATCCGCGTTACGCATTCGCCGTTTTATATGAAGGCAGTCCGGGTGAAACGGTTTCGGGTGGCCGGATGGCAGCACCAATGGTGAAGAAGTTTTTCGAAGGGATTAAAGACGATATTAAAGAAACCATCGCACCGCCGAAGAAGGCTCTCGTGGTGGATGAAAATGCGGAAGAGAAAGACAAAGATTCCGAAGAAAGCGAAGAGGAAGACAAAATTCCCATGCGAGCGCTTCCAGTTGATCCATCAGATGAAATGGCGGAAGACGATAGCGACGTTCCTGCTTCTGAATTTAAAGATCATCCTGTCGAAGGGCCACGACCCGTTCAAGATGAGGCAGAAGAGGAAGAAGTCATGGAGGAATCCGTCGAACAACCTTGAAAATTCACTGCTAGATCGACTTCTGCCGGATGATGGACTCGATTTGTTGCGTGATTTTTTGCAAGCGATCCTGATCCGCTGGTGCCGGAGTTGCAGGATCAAATCGAAGGCGTTGATGAATTTCAATCGCTTCATCCAGCAGGCTCGCATCGAGCTGTGCAGATTTCAATCGCTTCAGCCAAGCGGCTAGCGGCTGGCCCACGGGACGTGAGCCAAGATGTTTTGCGACTTGAGGTTCGAGGGCGTTGAGTGGTGTCTGCACGACGGTACCTTCGAAGATATTAGACTTCTTGCTCGTTACCACTCGCCGCTTGGATCGCCAGAGTTTACTCGCAATAAATGAGATCAGACAAAGGCCGATGAATGACATCACGAGGGTGACCGCGAGGCGATTACTCGGCTGGCTTCGCCAAAGGAAGAAGTCTTCTCGCAGACGTTGGACCGTATCGTTGAGACTCTGGATCCAAGAGTTTTGCATCGAAACCATATCGCCCCAGCCCGACGGAGTGGTATCGAAATCGATCCATCTGCTAGATTTCGTATCCCACACCCGGCACCACGCATGGCCGTGTGTTCCTCGAATGACATATTCCTGTCGCTTCGCATCACGCTCCAACACGGAATAGCCGATGGTGTAGCGGGTCGGGATTCCCGCTTGCCGCAGGAGCAAGGCCGCCGCCGAAGCGAAATATTCACAATGTCCAGCCCGGGTCGTTGTGAGAAATTGAGTCATCGCGGTGGGTTTTTTAGCGACGTAGGAAGAAGCCCGGATTGTAGGATTGCGCGTATAGCTGAATTCCTTCTGGAACCAACGGTGCAACACCCCCAGCTTTTCTTCCAAGCTAGGCTGTTGATCCAGTTTCAGCGTTTCAATCACCGCTTTCAGAGTTTCCTTTTCACTGAATGGAATGGCTAAATCTTCCTTGGAGAAGGGAGCGGACTCGGGATCATTTTCGCCACCCCACAGCACGCTGCCATCGATAACGGAATGAGTGGGGAAAACTCGCGCAGAACCCAGTTCATTGCGCTCAATACCATCTACCTCGAAATCTCGTAGACTCGCGGCATCGCCCGTAAGCGGCATGGGAGTTTCCTTGGTTGCACTTCCGCGAAGTTTGAAGCGTGAGAGTGAATCTGAAACTGCCTTAAATTGATCGGCTTCCGTTAGATTTCCAGCGAGTAGGTAATACGGGACTTGTTGGTGAAGTCGCGTATCAAGATCTTTAAACTCAACTCCACCGGGAACCATCGTCTTCCAAGTCCCGATATGATAGTCATTATAGCTGGCCGTTTTTAGCAATTTAGGCGGCGGTGATTTCCCCTCCAGCCGAAGCCGCCACACGATGTCTGCGGATTGGATGATTGGGCCGGGTTGACCGATCATCGTCGTCTTAGAATTGGGTAGTCCAGAGTCACGCTGATAGGCACCGAACTGCAGGAAATCTTGCAGCTTATTGATGCCAATTTGTCCACCGACAGCGATCCCGCCCGCGATGATGAGCGAAATCAACAGAGAAATAGGGCGGCTACGACTGACGGATAAAAGTAACCAGCCTGTGAGAATGATGATTCCCGGCAGAAACGGCCACCAGTTTGCTTGGCTACCCAGCGTGGACGCGACCATGGCCGCGACAAAGTATACATTTCCAAAATGGATATGGATGAGTGCTTCTGTCAGCCCGAACCGGAGATTTCTCTGACGTCGGTGTCTCGCAAGAAAGGAAAAGGTGTTCAGCGGTAACGATTCATGCAGTCCGAATGATTGCACAAACTGCATCGGCAGCAGCAATACTGGCATCCACGAGAGAATGCTCGGCAGCGCGACATAAGCATTCGTATCCAGAAAAATAAACACCGAGCTAAACACGATCATCAAAACCGTGATCTGCCACGCCCGCCCGGTCGCTTCAGGAGTGAAGTCCCACCGCAGCTTCGTCCAGTGCTCGCACTCAATCATGAGTGCCAGAGGAATACCGATCAACGGTCGCCCGGTCATCACTCCCCAAAAAAGCAATGCCGCGCCGAGAATGAACCGAGGTGGTGGATGGGTGTGATTGATGACTTTAGATGTGTTAGAATTGAGCGACTAAGTGATTGGGTAAACGCAGAAGGTCGCGAGCGACATTTCCAGATTCCAGCCAATGGCCGGGCACACCAGATGGAGCGGGGCCGTTTCCAATAATGATCGGAGCACAGACGATCCCTCGACGAGTGAGATTCTTGAGGAAATCCGCTCTCGCTGGGTCCCAGCCATTAAAAATGACGAGACAGGAAGTGAGATCATCGCCATGCCGCAAGATGAGCTGCGCCAGATTTTTATAATTTTCCGTCCGCTCGGGTGAGACGGCAGCAAGGACTTCAAGCAGTT
>JANORE010000482.1:0-2793 GCA_031415155.1 Akkermansiaceae bacterium
TGTCCGAACCGTGGAAATTTGCCGCAGGCGTGTAGGTGAAACTCGGAGCCGCGCCGGAAAGCGTGCCATTGACTGGCTGGCCTACGATTTCAAACGTGAGAGCGGGGCTGTCAAGATCGGTGCCCGTCAGGATGAAATTGACCGAGCCGTCTTCATCCAGTGTGTAGCTCGCGGCGGTGGCGAGGGGTTGATCATCGACCGGAGTGATGGTGAGGCTGACAACGGCAGGAGCGGATGAAAGCGCGGCGTCCTTCGCAAGGTAGGTGAAGGTGTCGCTACCGCTGTAGTGAGAAGCTGGAGTGTAGGTGAAAGTACCGTTTGGATTTCGCGTGAGCGTGCCGTGGGCTGGCTGGGTGGAAATTTCAAAAGTCAATGAACCGCCATCCACATCGCTGCCACTCGGGGTGAAAATGGTGGAGCCGTCTTCGGTGAGAGTTAGCGATTGAGCGACGGCGACGGGTGCGTCGTTGACTGGGCGAACGGTTAGGGAAATGGTCGCGGGAACAGAAGTGAGGGTGGCGTCTTTCACCGTGAAGGTGAAACTGTCCGAACCGTGGAAATTTGCCGCAGGCGTGTAGGTGAGATTCGGCGCAGTCCCGGTGAGCGTGCCGTGAGCTGGCTGAGTGGTGATTTGGAAGGTCAGAGCATCGCCATCGATGTCATTTCCGCTGAGCGAAATGGGCAAGGCCGTGTCTTCATCGATGGTGAGAATTTTCGCGATGGCGGCGGGTGCATCATTGACTGGCAGGATCGTGATGGAAGCTTTCGCGACCGTGGAGAAGAGCGCGGCGTCCTTGACCCGGAAGTAGAAGGCATCGGTGCCGCTGTAGTTGGCAGCGGGGGTGAAGGTGAGATTGGGCGCGGTGCCTGTTAGAGTTCCACGCAACGGGCCGGGAGTGGCGGATGGATTTGCGGGATCGGCGACGACTTCGTAAGTGAGCGGGTTCCCATCGGGATCCGTTCCCGTGAGAGAAATCGCGAGTGCGGCGTCTTCATTTCCACTGACTGCGAGCGGGCTTGCGACAGGTGGCCGATTGACGGGTTGGAGCTGGAGGGTGACGGTGCCGATGGCGGAAACGGCGTTTTTCGAATCGGTGGCTTGATAAGTGAAAGTGTCTAGGACGACGGCATTTGAGCGCGGACCGGTGTGGGTGTAAGTCAGATTCGGCGCATTTCCTGAAAGCGTGCCGAGCGTGGGCTGGCTGATGATCTGATAGGTGAAGGCATCGCCATCTGGATCCGTCGCGGTGAGGACCAGAGGATTTCCCGAAGATCCTTGTGGAAAAGTGAATGATGGATTTCCCGGAACGGGCGGACGATTCGGCTGGAGGATGCGGAGAGTGACGGCAGCGGGTGCAGAATCGACGATGCCGTCGTTGACCTTGAAGGAAAAAGTATCGTTGCCGACGTAACCAGCGGCCGGGGTGAAGGTGAGATTCGGCGCGGTGCCAGTGAGGGTGCCGTGGGCCGGTGGCGTGGTGATGGTGTAAGTGAGTGGTGCGTTTTCTGGATCGGAAGCAACGAGTGGAATACTCACAGGCGTGCCAACATTCGTGGTGAAATCCGCAGCGTTGGCGACGGGTGGAAGATTCGGTGGAGTGCCGCCACCCGTGCATTCGATGATTCCGCAGCCATTGAGGGTGATGCTGTCGGCGATGGCTTGGCCACGCAGCAGGCTGTGCGAATTGACCTTGATATTGCCGCAATGAGCGAGGACTTTGCCGTAGAAGCAAGTGTTGCTATTGAGGGTGAAATTCCCGTTAGAAATACTCATGTCCAGCCACTCAGGATGAGCGGAGTTTCCGAGAATGCCGTTGAGATTGAGGGAGTTTTTTAAGCGCAGCTGCGCATAGCCGGGGACGATGACCTGCGAGTTCGCATTGATGTCGAGCTGCTGGATTTCATAAAGCGCAGGGGTCGTGGCGGTCCCGGCTTGCAGATTCAGCGTGGTGCAACTGTTGAGAGAAATCCGCTCGTAGCGGCCCGGTGGGAGGTCGATCGTGCCGCCGTTGGCATTGACGGTGAGCGTGCGGAGCGTGGCAAAATTTCCAGGGCTGTCGCTGGATTGACTGATGATGACATGACGGATTCCGGTGCCAGCCACTGGCGCGGTGGCGGTCGGGATCGGTTCTGCATCGACCCGGCGCATGATGCCGCCGGTGAGGGTGACGCCTTTGTTGATGATGATCTTGTAGGACGGCGACGCCGCGCCCGTGCCGGTCTGGAGCGGTGGATTCGTCGCGCCGCCATTGGTCTTGATCGTGGGAGTCCCCGGTAAAACGATTTGCCCGTCGATCGTTAGGCCTGAATTAAAATTCATCTGGCTGCCGGTCATCACGCGGACACTGCCCTTTACTCGGCCTTGGTTGAGCTGCGGCGTCTGCTTGGAAACCACACACTCCGTGATCGCGGCATTGAGAAGAGCCGGGGAGGAGAAAACGAGAACGAGAAGAAGCCGCACGACGGTGCGAAGAGGGGGAACAAAAAATAAATTCATACGCGGTCCTAGTAGGTGGCCCTAACAAATCCGACAAGCCATACCCTTTAAAAAATCCACAACCCCCTACAATTTAAAAGAACGAGTCGATCCGCCCCCACGGATAAATCCTTAAGACATCTAAAACTTTCATCAAAATGCCTGTTTTCCCTCTGCGATACTGCCACGCATGATGATTTGTGGAAATGGTGGCGTGAAAGTCCTGGGGATCACATGCACCCTCGCTAAAGACCGGGTATCCCATTACCCTCGTGTTTCGTTAATTCATTTTGACGGTTGGAACACGCAACTTGGTG
>JANORE010000483.1:0-4725 GCA_031415155.1 Akkermansiaceae bacterium
CGAAGAGTGAGATTTCGATGCCGCTCAGGGTGTTGAGAAAACTCTCGGCGCGGAATCGCTCCGGCGCGACATAGACGAGCTTCCATTTCCCGGCACGCATTCCATCCAGCCGTTCTTTTTGTTCCGGCCAACTCAGCGTGGAATTGATCATGGTCGCATCAATCCCGCGAGCGACCAACGCATCCACTTGGTCTTTCATTAGCGCGATGAGCGGTGAAATCACCAAGGTCACGCCGCCGAAACACAGTGCTGGAATTTGAAAGCAGAGCGATTTCCCGCCGCCCGTCGGCATCACCACCAGTCCATCGCGGCCGGAGGTGATCTCCGTGATGACTTCTTCTTGGCCTTCCAGAAATCCACTAAATCCGAAATACCGTTTGAGCGCCTGATGAGGCGTCATGATTAGCGGTTTGGACTCAGTGTGGATCGGTGACATCGGACGGCGGAATGAACGGTACTATAGGAGCGAAGGTCAACACTGGAGCAACAATCATCAAAGAGTTGCGATTTTTCTTGGGTGCTCTAAGTTTTTCGCAACTCATCCAACACATGTCCGAAACCACAACATCACCGAAAATCACTGCGTATCTGAAAACTTTCTGCGGCTGGAGCGAAGGCATCCGTGCCATTATGCGGAAATATGAACTCCCATACGAAGAGAAAGACATCATTAAAAACCCCGCATTCCGTTGGGAAATGGAGCAACGCAGCGGGCAATCTCTCTCGCCATGTGTCGAAATCGACGGGCACATGCTGCCTGATATTTCTGGCGAAGAAGTCGAGAAATGGATGGCGAAAAACGGTTATTTCCAAGCAAATGACGCCGCACCGGATGCGCCGATCAATTCTTCCTGCACCGACGAGCAGCACGCGGCGATGGCCATGGGATCTTCACCCATTCCTGGCAAAATCCGTTTTTTAGACTGAAATGAATCGCTCGCCGGATGGCTTGTAAACTTTCACAGACAAAATTTCTCGTGTGAGGCATTTCCTCACTTGAACGATGAATTCTCCCGCAAATGCATGGAAACAATGGTTGACCGAGAACGGTCCGCGATTGCTTCTTTTCGCCCGCGGCTGGAGTAATTCTCGGCATGACGCAGAAGATCTAGTCCAAGAAGCGATCTTGCGAATGTGGCATCACCAAGCGGAAAAAGGTCATTCGCCGCCGGATTTGCCACTCGTTTTTTCGACCATCCGCTTTTGCGGGCTTAACCATCATCGTAGTGAATCTCGCCGTCGGAAGCGGGAGGAATCTATTATTTACCTCAATGATTTCCAAGATGTCTGGCTGGATCCATTGCTTGAAGAAGACGAGGAGGCGGTAATTTTACGAAATGCCGTCCAGAATCTCAGCCAAAAGCTCCGCGAGGTGGTGGTAATGAAATTCTGGGGCGGGCTGACATTTTTACAAATTTCTGAGACCCTCGCGATTTCGCCAAATACAGCGGCTTCACGTTACCGCTACGCACTCGAACAACTGGCACAAGAACTGCGCCGTATGAAGGAGGAACGCCATGCAATCGCCTGAGATTAAATCGATCGAAGCGGCTCTTTCCCGCTTGATGCCACCCGCATTGAGTCAGGGTTGTCTGGAAGAAATCGAAACGATGATCGACGAGTTAGCCGGGCCGGAGCCGGAAAAAATCGTCTCTATTTCCTCTCATCATTGGTCGATTGGCCTTGGGATCGCGGCAGCCATCGGTGCGGTATGCGCCATTTTCCCAATGACTCAACGAACTTTAGAATCGCCCATGGCCGCGATTCCCCTGCCCGGATTCGTCTTGGTCAGTGAGTCAGATCGGGTCCAGTCCGTGACCGATGAAGGCTGGCAGGAATATCCAGACGGTTCTGCGATGCACGCCGTGAGTTTCAGTGCCATCGAGGAAAGTAAGGTGTTAGACGAAGAGACTGGAATGATTGTGCAGATCTCGGTTCCTCGTGAGGAAATTGTATTCAATCCGATCCACTCATTTTAGATGAAATTCATCCTCGCCGCTGCGCTCCTCGCTTCACAGACATTCTTGTCTGCCGAGGAGGCTGTGGCGATGAATCTATCTAAACCGCAGATGACCCTATCCATGCCATATCAGGCACCGCGTGCTTGGTTAGGATTACAGGTGTCGAAACCAGACGCCACGATCACGGCACATGTGCCATCACTACCGCCGGGGATTGGCTTTTTGATAAAGTCGATTGACCCAGGCGGACCTGCGGAAAAGGCCGGTCTCGTGGAATACGATCTGATCTGGAAAATCGGTGAGCAAATGCTGGTGAATGAAGCCCAGTTGGCTATTTTACTCCGTTTATTCAAACCGGGTGAAGAGATCACGCTTCACGGCTTTCGTGGAGGTAAAGCATTCGAGGTGAAGCTGAACCTCGGTGAAGCCCCTGCTTCGACAAGAACATCGTCGAATGAAATCGTTGAAAATTCGATCATGTTTGATAGCAGCACAGGGCCGATGCGAGTGGTGAAAGTCGCTGAAAAAAGTGCCAGTTTCTCTGCTGAAGGAGCTCGTGCAACGGTCCGCCGCGAAGGCAATATCCTGAAAGTAAAAATCGAGGGTTCATCGGGTGAAATCATCTTCGAGGGTGACTTCGCCCATGAAGAGAAATTCGATAAAGTTCCAGAAGTCTGGCGGCGGCGAATCGAAGCTCTTTCACGGACCTTGAATCAGACGCTGGATGGAAGCATGATGCCTCGTCGGCAGCCGCGCCCGCGAGTCATCCCCCCACCTGCACCTCAGACAGATCCTCAGTCTTAGGGTGCTAGGTGTTGAATAACGATTCACAAATTCCTTTTCGAACTTCCGAAAATTTCTTGAATCGTCGATGCAGGCAGATAAGAGCTTTAGAAAACGTTCACTTTGTTTTCTGACCACGGATCACTCGGCCCTTTATTTTCCTCATGTATCGCATCTGCAAATCCCTCGAAGTGGAAAATGGCCACATGCTCACCAAGCACCCGGACAAGTGCCGCTTTCCGCATGGTCACACCCGCAAAATCGAGTTCGTGATCGAGGCGGATGAGCTGGATGATCACCAGATGGTCTGCGATTTTAAAATCGTAAAAAATGCCGTCGGTGAATGGCTAGACACCTTCGATCACGCGTTGTGTATGAACACGGCAGATCCGGCTTACGAAGACTTTAAAGCTCGCTACGGCGACCGCGTGATCGGCTTTGAAAATCAAGACCCAACGACGGAACTGATGGCTCGCACTATTTTCGATCATGCCGCCAATGCCCTTGCCGTGTATGCCTTGCGAAAAGATATCGCCTATGTTCTCAAGCCGGATTTCCGGCTCGTCCGCGTCCGGGTCTGGGAAACGTCCTCCTCATGGGCGGAATACGAAAAAACGATCTAACTCATGCTGAAAACATCTTCATTACCCGACATCCAAGCCACTCCAGACACTCGTGGCATCGCCATCGACCAAGTCGGCGTTTCAGACCTGCGTTACCCCATCCAGGTGCTCGATCAAGATGGTAAACCGTTCCCCACGGTCGCAAAAATTTCCATGTCCGTGCATCTGCCGCATCACTTCAAAGGCACACACATGAGTCGTTTTCTCGAAATTCTGAGTAAGCATGAAGGCGAGGTGACCACGCAAACGCTGCCGAATATTCTCCATGATTTAAAGAAGCGCCTCGATGCCGAGGAAGCCCACATTGAGGTGGCATTTACCTATTTCGTGACGAAAAAAGCTCCGGTTTCCGGTGCTGCAGCCAAGGTGGGCTGCGATTGTATTTTAAAAGGAATTTCAAAAGGTCAGATCGACGACCTCGTGCTCTGCGTCACAGTCCCCGTCACCACGCTTTGCCCATGCAGCAAGGAAATCAGCGAATACGGTGCACATAATCAGCGCGGCTACGTCACTCTGGAAGTCCGGCCAAAGGCGAAAAAAGGCGGCTGGGAGCTCATCCTCATTGAGGACTTGATCGCCATCGCCGAGAAGTCCGGCTCCGCTCCGGTTTATGCACTCCTCAAGCGGACTGACGAACGATTTGTGACCATGCAGGCTTACGATAATCCAGTATTCGTCGAAGATGTCGTGCGAAATGCCGCTGCCCTGCTGCGTGCCGACAAGCGAGTTTCCTCCTTCCTTGTGAAAGCGGTAAATCACGAAAGCATCCACGATCACAATGCCTTCGCCACCATCATCGGCCACGCCGAGTAATGCAGCCTCTATCCTGTTTATACTGCCACGCATGATGATTTGAACATCCACGGCAAGATCCGCACCGGTGGTCCGTTGACACTGCACAATGCCAGCGGCGGAAACATCGCCATCGGCAACCGGGCCGACATCTACGCACCAGACATCACTCTCACCACTCTGCGTGCAGCGTATCTAGCCACTGGCACGGGCCGTTTCGACGGAGCATCCAGCAATCCAGCGAGTGTGATCGTCAATGGTGACCTCCTCGCCACCTCTGGTTCCTCTCAGGTTCTGGGCGCTTATGTGGTGGTGAATCAACAAGGGCACAATTGGAGGATCACAGGAGTTGCTGCATTTCACCCAAAAAACCGAAATGAATTTGAACAGGAGCAAACGGAGGCAACAGAGGTTCGATCATTTGGATTGAAAACCGAAACCTATTTAGCCTCATCTTTTAAGGGAATAACGGCGCGTTCGTAACTTATTCATTATCCGTTTACTCTGTTTCCTCCTGCTTGATCTATTTTCCTTTTCGCCGGGATTCAAATCCGGGCCGAACAGGG
>JANORE010000484.1:0-3715 GCA_031415155.1 Akkermansiaceae bacterium
TCGCTGGGTGATGAGCTATTTAACAGGTCCATTGACCCGCACACAGATCAAAACATTGATGGACCCCAAGCGTGGAGATTTCGGCAAATCTGTGGAAGCCACACCCGCCGCTGCGGCAGTGATCAATCCGATGGCGATGCCGGGCATGAACGCCACCTCGCCTGCCGCCACCTCGCCACGGCCATTAGTAGGTTCCGGCGTGAAGGAAATTTTCATTCCATGTGCCGGGTCTAGCGATGACGTGACGTATCATCCGCATTTGTTACGAGTCGGCACCGTGCATTTTTCCTCCGCGAAAGCCGGAGTCGATGGCTCACGCACCGTAAGGCTGGTGAATCCGATTCTAGCCACTGGAATTGATTGGGAGAAGACGCTGCCGCCGCCATTGAAGTGCGATGATTCTCACTACGAGCCAGCCGCCCATGCCGGATTTGCAGAGCTTCCCGGATTTGCCATGAATGTGGCAAACTACAAACAGGTGGAAAAGGATTTCGCGGAGTGGCTTTATCGCAACGAGCGGGCCGATGTCTTCTCGTGTCCATCATTGAAAGAATGGTCGAGTCTCGGCGAAAGCGAAGCGGATTTCCGGGTGAAATTAAGCCATCAAGCCCGCGAAGCTCGCGATGCTGCGATTGAAAAAATCCGTGCTGAAACTGGGAAAAAAGTCGCAACCTTAGAAGGCAAACTTCAGACCGCCCAAACCCAGCGGGCGAAGGAAAAGGCCGAGTCCAGCTCCGCCTCCATGCAAGCCGGCGTCTCCGTGCTCGGTGGGATTTTAGGCGCGTTTTTCGGCCGCAAATCGGGTCTTGGTGCGCTCACTTGTGGAACCTCATCCATCGGCAAAGCAACGAGCGCTTACAAACAGCATCAAGACGTCGCAAACGCGGATGCGAAAATCGAAACGGTCAGTGCTGAGATCCAAGCGATCCAACAAGAGCTCGAGGAGAAAATTTCAAAAATCGCGGAGTCCTTCGACACCACTTCCCTGCCATTAGAAACGGAATCGATCAAGCCGACCAAGAGCAATGTCAAGGTGGAGTCAGTGGCATTACTCTGGCTGCCACACGATGCGAGGGGTGAAAAAATTTGGTGAAAATCACTTCATCGGTCACGATCACTTTTGATACTGCGGCGGCAGCCGGGGAGGGGATTCGCATCCACGGGCCGGATATGCCGCAGCCTACCACTTTTCGTTCTCTCCAAGCAGACGGGACTTGTCACAAAACGGCTCTCTCGTCATAAGCATCCCATGCCAGTGAATGGAGCTTTGGAACGATATCGGGTGAAACCGAACGCAAAAGTGGATTTGGGTGAAACCGATTCCAATGAGAAGAGTTTGTTTCAAGGAATGGGAAAGGACGACATTTTACCACAATTCGACGATCTCCAGAACCAGCTCCAAGATTTACAGAAGAGGCTCTACGCGCAGAATAAGCATCGCATTTTAGTGGTGATGCAGGCGATGGATACCGGTGGGAAAGACGGCTGCATCAAGCACGTTTTCTCGCGGATCGATCCACAAGGGATTCACGTTTGTTCCTTTAAAAAACCCAGCGCGGAGGAGCTTGCCCATGATTTCCTGTGGCGCGTGCACTCGAAAGTCCCATCCACCGGACAGTTGGTGATTTTTAATCGGAGCCACTACGAGGACATCATCGCGGTGCGAGTGAAGAAAATTTTCCCGGACGAGGTCTGGAAACGCCGTCAAAGGCACGTCATTGAGTTTGAGCGAATGCTGGCGGAGGAAGGCACGACGATCGTGAAAATCTTTCTGCACATCTCGAAGGACGAGCAAAAGCGGCGCTTGGAATCTCGGTTAGAAAATCCAGCGAAGCATTGGAAAATCAATCCCGACGACTTGGTGGATCGTGCGCGCTGGAATGATTTCATGACGGCCTATGAAGAGGTCATCAGCAAAACATCCACGGAAATAGCACCATGGTATATCGTGCCTGCCGACCGGAAATGGTATCGCAATCTCTGCGTCGCACGGATCATGCTCGATACGCTGAAAAAGCTGAATATGGAATTCCCACCGATCCACTGGGATCCCGAAACGATCCAAATCGAAGACTGAGGGAAGGTTTTGGGAAAAATCATATCGCGGCTTGAGTCAGCTTTAAGATGCCGCAGAGTGCCGCCGTGCAGATCGAAATCATCAACACTGGAACGGAACTTCTCCTCGGAAACACACTGAATACTCACGGCGCGTGGTTTGGCCGCGAGTTGTTTAAGCTTGGCTTACGGATTTCTCGGCAGACGACGGTGCCAGATGGCGATGCGATCCGCGATTCTCTCCTCGAAACGCTCGGAAGGGCGGACGCCGTCATCGTCACCGGTGGACTTGGCCCGACGAGCGATGATCTGACTCGCGAGATCACGGCGGAAGTTCTTGGCTTGGAACTGATCACCGATGAGGCCGCACTGCGTTCATTAGAAGGATTCTTCGCCCTTCGGGAAAAACCGATGGTCGATGCTAATTTGAAACAAGCACTCTGTCCCGTGGGTGCGGATATTTTACCCAATCCGAATGGAACTGCGCCGGGAATCTATGTGCCGCCTCGTCTGAATGGGAAATCGAACTGCGCGATCTTCCTCCTGCCCGGCCCGCCGCGTGAACTTTACCCGATGTATCACCATGAGGTCGTGCCGCGCTTGCGTGCTTTGGCGGGTGTGGAGACGCTTCGCGAAGCCTTAGTGCTGAAATTTACCGGAATCGGTGAGAGTGACTTCCACCAAGGAATTGATGAAGATCTCGCTGCTGTGGACGGCCTCGAATATGGCTACTGTGCCCACATCGGTGAGGTGGATTTGCGCTTGATTGGTGATTCCACGGCACTGGAAAAAGGGCGGCAAATCGCGCTGGAAAAATTCAGCTCCTATTTGATCAGCGATGATGAAAGCTCGATGGAAAAAACCGTCGTGGGATTACTCAAAAAGCATGGGATGAAATTGGCCATCGCTGAAAGCTGCACCGGTGGACTCATTTCTAACCGTATCACGAATGTGCCCGGCGCGAGCGAAGTCTTCACCCATGGCTTTGTCACCTACGCAAATGCCGCGAAGTCTGAAATGCTGGGAGTGCCTCCTGCGGAAATCGAATCGCACGGCGCGGTGAGTGAGGCCGTCGCTCGCCTGATGGCAGAAGGCGCACTCCGTGTGAGTGGCGCTGATATCGCCGTGGCGGTGACTGGCATCGCCGGACCTGATGGTGGAACCGATGAAAAACCGACTGGCACGGCATGGATCTCCATCGCTATGCGAGGTGTCCCGACGGAATCCTTCAGCGTCTTTCATCCACGCAATCGTAAGGATTTCAAGTTGGCGGTGAGTCAGTCCGCACTGGAAGCCGTGAGACGAAGATTGAAAATGAATCGCTTTTGAAATTTTGGGAAGAGCGCAGGAATCTGAAAAATCAAATTTTTTTACTCCGGTTCTTGCTATCCGACGCAAGAACCGATAATCCCACCAGACATACAAATCCATGACACAAACAAACGCACCCTCCGTCCCCAACGCACAACGGCTCCTCTGGGCCGGATTTACCGCCATCCTAGCCGCCGGAGAGGGGTTCGCAATTCGAGGTGGAATTTTTGATAACTGGTCGAAGGAGTATGGTTTCACCGGTGCTCAACTCGGTGCCATCGGTGGGGCTGGCTTCAGTGGATTCTGCTTCGGGATCATTGGTGGTGGCGTGATCGTTGATAAAATCGGC
>JANORE010000485.1:0-1548 GCA_031415155.1 Akkermansiaceae bacterium
GATTAAAAAAGCGGGAATAGGCGTCATGGATTTTTTGGGTTTTTTGGGTTTTTTGGGTTTGATCATTTTTGAGCGAGTTAAATATATCTCGATTCAATACATTCAAAGCTTTCATTTGTAAGAAGTTGCAATCTTCCATCTCGAAAAAGTCATGAATATAACCTAAAATTAGTAGAGTCGCTTCGGAGATTTTCAAGATGCAATCAAGCATTTCTACATGGTCTGGTGAATCCACCAAAAGCGATGGAACAAATCATCTTACGAATCCTCGGGCCACTCACTTTCAGCGCGGAGCTAAAAGGCTGGGAAAAGATGATCCGGCCATAAATTGGATGGATTTCCACAGTCCCTATCTCCGTAAGAAGAGACCGTTATTAGAATGATCGGTGACTTTTGGGCCACTTGGGACTTTAGTTTTTTGCGAGGAGTGATCTTGGAAATCAGGTTTCTAGCGCCTGTCTATTTCCAGAATCGGCTCAAGCCCAAGCCCTAAAATTTATCCTTGGGGAAGAGGAGGGTTGAACAAATCTGGGCGATTTTTCTGAGTTCGCGCCAGTGATTGCGTTTCTTTCCAAGCCAAGATATTTCCATGATGCCCTGAAACTAAAACTTCAGGGACTTTCATTCCTCGGAATTCAATGGGTCGCGTATAAGCGGGTGCTTCCAGCCGGGAAGGATTTGAAAATGATTCATCCACGGGTGAGCGCTCGTCGCCAAGTGCCCCCGGTAAGAGGCGGACGACCGCATCGCACAGCACCGCTGCCGCCAATGCTCCATTGGTCAAAATGTAATCTCCGATGGAAATTTCGTCATCCACCAAAGCCTCAATGACTCGATGATCGACCCCTTCATAGTGACCGCATAAAATGAGCAAATGCTCTGCCGCAGCGAGTTCTCGTGCTACCGATTGCTTAAACGGGCGGCCTTGCGGAGTCATTAAAATCACTCGCGTCTCTGGACCGCGTAACGCTTCCACCGCTGCGAATAACGGCTCGGGTTTCAGCAGCATTCCTTGTCCACCACCACATGGCGAATCGTCAACTCGCCGATGCTTATCTTCAGACCAATCGCGTAATTGGTGGCCGATGATTTCTACAATCCCGGCGGCTCGTGCTCGCTGAATGATCGAGTCGCTCAATGGCGCCAATGCCACCTCGGGAAATAACGTCACAATGTCGATTCGCATGACGAACTCTATCTAGGTAAAAATGCGGTTCAAGAATTAGCGGCCTCACCATCAATGCGAGCAACGATTTCTTCCATCGCCTGCATGTGATCTTCCAGCACGGTGACGAAGGCGAACTGATTTCGGCAGCGATCCAGATTGTGTCCGGGGCGTTTGATTTTGAAATAGAGATCACCGTTGAGGTAATCGGTTAGAAAGCGAATGCCACATTCCAATGTTAGAAGCTTTCCAGAAAAGGCGAGGTTGCTGCGTTCGAACGGATTGAGAAAAGTGGCCGATGAAAGATAGCCACTGACGAGAGCCTCGAAGCGATCCAGACGGATGCCGATTTCATCCAGCGCGGTCTCGTCCTCGCGGGTGGT
>JANORE010000486.1:0-4448 GCA_031415155.1 Akkermansiaceae bacterium
TCAGACATTTTATCAACTTACTGCTAGAGACCAGCCAAGGCCGCGGCACGCTTTCGCAACGATGTTTCAATGTTCCAGGGCGTTGTAAAATCCAATGGCCCAGGCCATTCCAGCAAGAGTTTTTCGAGTGATGGGGATTTAGACCAACTCGGCTGCGATGGGATCCACCAAGGCCCGCCCGTGATGGATTAAAATGAGCTGCTCACCATGGATGATCGCAAGGCCTTCGGCAGCGAAATTTTCAGCGCGTTTGCGGGATTCCAAGCTGAGGAGATGAAGAGAAATTCCATCGCGAGTGCGTAGGCCGAGGGCGATGCGTTCGAGACGGCGAGCCTCATCATCAAGAGCCTCTGATTCTGCTAGAGCATGACCGATTGACTGGACTTGAGCCATATAGCGGGCGGTATCTGGGATATTTTTCCACCGAACTTCATCGAGAGTAGAGATGGCGGACGGACCGAGACCGAGGTAGTCCTCGCCCCGCCAATAGCCTTGGTTATGAGTGGATTGGTGACCGGGCTGGGCGTAGTTTGAAGTTTCGTAATGATCGAAGCCAGCAGCGGTTAGAAGCTCATCGGCGAGGTGGAAGAACTCGGCATCGTGATCTTCGTTTTCGCGCATTTCGCCTCGGCGGAGGGATTCGAAAAAGGCGGTGTCTTCCTCGTAGGTGAGATTGTAGGCGGAAATGTGGTCCGGTCTCAGTGAAATGGCGTGGTGCAGCGTGGCTTCCCAATCGACTTTGGATTGGCCGGGTATCGAGAACATCAGATCGATGTTGATCGACGGGATTTCGGCTTGGCGGAGAATACTCACCGATTCACTGGCTTGAGCGACGGAGTGCTCCCGACCGAGAATTTCTAACACATGCGGAGTGAATGACTGGATGCCGAGCGAGACTCGGGTGACACCGAGATCGCGGAAAAGTGCTGCCTTCGCCGCATCAAAAGTGGCGGGGTTTGCTTCGAGCGTGATCTCGTCGAGTTTTGAGAAATCGATCATTTCGTGAAGCGCCGAGAAAAGCCGAGTGAGATGGCTGGGCGAGAGCATGCTCGGAGTGCCGCCACCGAGATAAATCGTGCGCGGCTTCTCACCGCAAGAAGCAAGGCGGAATCTCGCTTCCAAGATCAAGGCATCCACGAAGCTACCGATGGGCGTCGTTCCTGGCGTGTGCTTGTAAAATGAGCAGTAAGGGCAAACTCGGTGGCAGAAGGGAATGTGCAGGTAAATCAGCATCCTTGGACTCGCGAAATATAACGACCGACGGCATCGCGGGTGGCGCTGGCTTCATCGGCTTCTGGCCGGGCGAAAGGCGGGACGAACCATGGATACGAGCCTAACAAATCCGTGACGACGGCGATTTCACCATCGCAGGTGTCATTTCCGCAACCGATCCCGATGGTGGGTACTGACAGCGAATCGGTGAGCTGAAGCGCGGTTTCTGGGACGATGGACTCCAAGACGATCGCGAAAACTCCGGCTTCGATGAGGGCATGTCCGCCTGCGAGAATGGCATCCGCTTGCTCACGGGTTTTGCCTTTTTTGTGATAGCCGCCTTCTTCGATGACACGCTGCGGCAACATACCAAGATGCCCCATCACGGGAATGCCAGCGGCGGAGATGGCGCGGACTTTTTCCGCTTGTTGGACGCCGCCTTCGAGTTTCACCGCTTCGGCACCCGCGGCGACGAGTCGGCGGGCGGTGACGAGCGCTTGCTCGGGAGTGTCGTAGGTATGAATTGGCAAATCCCCGACGATGAGCGCTTGTGGTTTTGCGCGGGCGACCGCGGCGATGTGATGGAGCATGTGCTCCAGAGTGACATAAGTGGTGTCAGGAAAACCCAGGACGACCATGCCGAGAGAGTCGCCGACGAGCAGAACATCGACGCCACTCTCGTCCAGCAATCTGGCGGTCGGGTAATCGTAAGCGGTCAACGCGGCGATTGAGCGACCCTTTTTTCGTAGTCGAAGCGATTCGGCTTTTTCGAGAGCGGTCACAGGAGCAGGAATCTGAAATTAAAAAAACCCCCGCGAGGGCGGAGGCTGGATAAAAAATGGCGACCCGTAAGGGAGTCGAACCCTTCTTGCCAGGATGAAAACCTGGAGTCCTAACCGATAGACGAACGGGTCGTAAGTCGTGGTGCGGGCGCGAAAGAAGCTCACTCGGGGAGGCATTGCAAGAATTTTTTAGCCAAAATCGTAATCCTGCCAAAATCATCATGAACATGAGTGCTATTTGTGGAACTCCGCGCATTTTTCCGAATGCTGACTTGTCAAGCGAAGCGAGATTTCTAGGGTTTCCACCGTCGTGCCATGAAGCGACGTCCATTTTACCGTTCTATGAATACGACCCTGCTTGCACAAGCTGCTAATGAAGCCCGTGGCCTCGCCATGGATGCCGTCCACGCCTGTAACTCCGGCCACCTCGGCCTGCCGCTTGGCTGTGCCGAGATCGGCGCGGTGTTGTTCGGTGAATCTTTACGTTATTATCCAGACGCGCCGAAGTGGCTGAACCGCGACCGCTTCATTCTTTCCGCAGGCCACGGCTCGATGTTCATCTACAGCTGGCTGCATCTTGCAGGCTACGCCGTTTCTCTGGAAGAGGTGAAAAGCTTTCGCAAACTTCATTCCATCACGCCCGGACATCCTGAGTTTCACGAAACTCCGGGTGTGGAGGCCACCACTGGTCCACTCGGCCAAGGTGTGGGAAATGCCGTGGGCTACGCGATTTCCGCGAAACGCGCCGCAGCTTATTTTAACACCGCAGCACACACGATTTTCGATCAACACGTCTTCGCCATCCTCGGCGACGGCTGCCTTCAAGAAGGTGTCGCCAAGGAAGCAATCGCCTTTGCCGGTCACAACGGACTCGATAATCTGGTCCTGATTTATGATTCAAATGACGTGACGCTCGATGCCATGGCCGAGCTGACGCAAGGCGAAGACGCGGAGCAATATTTCACCTCGCAACGCTGGGATGCAGTCACCATTGATGGACACGATCTGGCTGCCATCGCTGGTGCGATTGCGAAAGTAAAGGCGAACAAAAATGGTCGCCCGAAGGTCATCATCGCCAAGACCATCATCGGCAAAGGCATCGCGGAAGTCGAAGGCACTGCAAAAGGCCACGGCGAAGGCGGCGCGAAATTCGTGGACACCGCGCGTGCGGGTCTCGGACTTCCTGCTGAAGAACATTTCTACGTTTCTCCAGCCACTCGCGCTTATTTCGCTGAGAAAACATCCGCTTCCAAGGTGCAGTTCGAGGCTTGGCAGAAAACTTACGACGCATGGGCCGCTGCCAATCCAGCACTTGCGTCCGAGCTTACCGCAGGCGTAGCACTTGCCTCTCCAGTCGATCTTAGCTCACAGATTCCTGCCTTCGCGGCGGATTATAAAGACGCGACTCGCTCGGCAGGAGCCACGGTGATCAATGCCGTGGCCAAGGCGATGCCACAATTCCTCACCGGCAGTGCTGACCTTTTCGGCTCGACGAAAAACTACATCAAGGACGGCGGCGATTTCTCTGCGAAAAATCCACTGGGCCGAAATATCTGGTTCGGCATCCGTGAACACGCCATGGGCGCAATCTGCAATGGCATCGCCTACGACGGGATTTTCCGGGCAAGCGGTGCGACCTTCCTTGTCTTCGCCGACTACCTGCGCGGCTCAATCCGCCTCGCAGCGCTGGCTCATCTGCCAGTCACCTACATTTTCACTCACGATTCCGTCGGTGTCGGCGAAGATGGCCCGACTCACCAACCCGTAGAAACCGTCAGCGGCCTGCGCGTGATCCCCAATCTCGACGTGGTCCGTCCCGGCGATGCGGAGGAAACTGCCGGTGCATTCATCGCTGCGATGTCACGCACCGATGGACCGACGGCACTGATCCTGACCCGCCAAGCGATTCCTCTCATGAATGAGCTCTCCGTGGAAGCCCGCCGCGATGGCGTTCTCCGCGGTGGCTACATCGCTCGCCAGGAAACGGGCGCGCTGAAAATGATCCTCATGGGAAGCGGCTCCGAGCTGCAACATGCCATGGATGCCGCCACCGAACTCGGCGACGGAGTGCGTGTCGTTTCCATCCCGTGCTTCGAGCGCTTCGAGCGTCAGAGTCCCGAGTATCGCGAAAGCGTGTTACCGAAAGCATGCACCAAGCGCATTTCCATTGAGGCTGGCGTCACCGATCTCTGGTGGAAATACGTAGGTACCGAAGGCAAAGCCCTCGGCATCGACCGCTTCGGCATCAGTGCTCCCGGCGACGTCGTGATGAAAGAACTCGGCATGACGAAAGAGCACGTCGTCGCCGCAGCGAAGTAATTTCCATTCGATATCTCTCGACGATTTAAGAAGACAGGTGTTCGTGCCTGTCTTCTTGCTTATCACTGGACTCCACAAGCCAGCCATCTGTGTTCCGAAAATTCTGACCGCATTGCGCCGAATTATACTACCGCG
>JANORE010000487.1:0-3005 GCA_031415155.1 Akkermansiaceae bacterium
TCAGACATTTTATCAACTTACTGCTAGAGACCAGCCAAGGCCGCGGCACGCTTTCGCAACGATGTTTCAATGTTCCAGGGCGTTGTAAAATCCAATGGCCCAGGCCATTCCAGCAAGAGTTTTTCGAGTGATGGGGATTTAAAATCAGTCGAGGCGAGTAGTGGCGCGGTGACATCTGCGGCGAAGCTGAGGACGCGATGACTATGCGTATCGTAAACCCAGAGTGAATCATCAGGCGTGATGGTGAGACCGAGAGGGAAGTCGAGTCGAGAGGGGCTCAGTCTAGTGGTCAGTCAGGCTCAAAATTTCGGGAGATGTTGTCACGTCTCATCGCGATTAAGAAGAGGAAGGCGGCGCGAATCTAGTGAATCCGGCGAATCTTGAAGATGATCTATACCGCAGTCGCAAATCTTGAGTTTCTTCATATTGAAGATTCGCTCGATTCGCATAACTAAATTCTTTGAATCTCGTAGTAACCACGTTGCGTGTTCCGACTGTCAAAATTAATTGACGAAACACTAGCAGCAAGCGAAGTGAAATCAGGCTGGCTTAGGGTCTGAATTTACCGAAATTGGAAGCTTTACAAAACTGCAACTTGCCGTCAATTTTCTCACCCGTCGAAGGAGAGGTGGTCGAGTGGTCTATGGCACCTGATTCGAAATCAGACGTGGGGTAACACTCACCGTGGGTTCAAATCCCACCCTCTCCGCCATATTTCAAAAGGATTGTCGCGGTTTTCAGTTAGGAAGAAAATCTAGCAGAAAAACGGCATTGCCTCTAAACTGACTTTATTTCATTCAAGTGCGGCTTGATCTACGCTATAAAAAACCCCGCCTAGGGGTGAGCCAGACGGGGCGGATTAGAGATGGGACTTAGTAACTCACGCGGCGGGTGGGAAATCTCGCCACCTTGGTTCTTCATTCACGGTGCGTGCTAGGAATTCGCTAACCATGATGCCAACCAGCAAGACCTCACTCGTGACATGCAGGAAGTCAGCGGCAGCGGTGATTTCATCCCATGTGCTGTCGAGGAATTGAAATTCCGCTTCATCTGTGGGGCGGCTGTCTCTGTCTGCCCAGAAATCTTTAGCCTCCATGACACGCGCCCATTTTTCCACAAAGCGTTTTTGCGTGGATATGCCGTGGATTGGATCGGTCAACCAATGGGCATTTTCTACCCAGTGCTTGATGACAGCCCCCTGCCATAGCGTTTGTGCGCGGGCCTTAATCCATCGGGGAACTCTGAATGAAACGACGACCTCGCCTTGAATGTATCTTTCCTTTGTCTTAGCCGTTAGCGTGGAACGGAGTTTGATACGGGCCGTGCGGGCGGGCTTCTCAACGCGGTTGAGTTCTTGAAGTCTCTGGATAGTTGAGATTTCAAGGCGGGTTTCTGTGGCGGTGGCGACAAGTGCGCCGTTGGCTTGTGTGTTTTTAGTAGTGCTCATAATCAAAAAGCCAGCCCCTGAGCGGTGGTAGAACACCTTCACCCACGCGGTCAAACGCGGGTTATTCAGAGACTGGCTTTGATTCGATTTCGATTGTGATCTCTCACCGGGTGACTAAGCCCAGTTGTCGAATGAGAACCGATGTTCTACCATCGGCAAGAAACGAATGGCATCAGCCGGGCGATTGGTCAAGGCGGCAAGTGCTTCCGCGCTTCAGTGGTTAGCTCAATGTTTAATTCCCCTTTATTCCATAAGGATTTATTTTCCCAACGGCGGCGGCGGGTTCAGAAAAACAAAAATCTAGTTCTTCCTTGGGGCAGATCTTGACCCCCGCAGGGTGCCGGAGGGGAAGAACCTACCCACGGGGGGGGTATTACAGCCAGAGAACACGGGAGGCTTGCCAGGTCTTGGTGTGGGACAAAACCCATTATACTTTGGACCTAGGGGGTGCAGTGATCGCGGATGTGTGGCCTTGGTATATTACGGCCTCAATAGGGCAAGGCTCCATCTTACCGAAGGCTATGCGCTCGCGATACATAAACCAAGCCCAACGCTCTACGAGGCGCGCTGCGAGCTGTGGCGATGCTTCCCATACGAAGGGGACTTGCCAGCGGACTTCGAGTGAGGTGATGGATGAAAAGATGGCTTTGGAGTTTGCGGCTGTGCGATGCAGTTCGTGAGGTTCACCCACTACCAAGACACGGGCGAATGAGAAGCCTCGAAGGCGGTGCAGTTCCCGCTCGAATCTTTCGCGGCCTTTGGTCAATGAGCCTAGCAGGTCAGAGATGCTTTTTCGCTCAATGGCAAACTCATGTTCTAATCCCTTGATCGAATAGTCCCCGCTCTGAAGTGTCCCGCGCTCGGTAGTCAGATGGGTGAAAATCAGCGGCCTTTGTTCCCGCGTATCAGTGATGATGATTGGAAGGCTCACGCGGCCTGATTCCTTTCTATTTGAGCGAAGAAAACGGCCAGCACTTCCGCCACCAAATCGGCGACAGATTTCATTTCCGGGAGGGAGCCATTGATGGAAACGGGAAGGCTCTTTTTAGGGGTATTTTTCAACGTCCCCGTTTCCAAGGCTTCGGCGGCTCGTTTCCAGTTGGTTTCCAGAAAAGCTGTTTCGTTTCCGTTGGTTTCCGGTTTGTTTCCATACCCGTTTCCATGGTGAGAGGTTCGTTTCCCGTTTCCTGTATTAGGATACACACACGGAAACGAGGCGGCTGTTTCATGAAGTGGAATTTTCATGCCATCGTGTATTTTCTATCTGAGATTTTGATTTTGCCTTCCCCCGAAAGCTTCTTTGCCCACTTGCTGATGCAACCTTTTGTGACCGATAACTCTTCAGCCAGATCCGTAGCCGTTTCGATTCCGTCGCGGATGAGTGCGAACATAGCTTCCGGCCCGGAATGCTTTTCACAGGCATACGTCAGTTGGTCCTCATCCGTCTGGATGATCCATCGAAGTGACGGTGCCTCTAACGCTTGGCAATTCCGGCACTTTTTGAAGTGGGTGAGCCACGCCTTCTTTTCACCATCGCCGCTATCGTCCTTCAGAGAGA
>JANORE010000488.1:0-3838 GCA_031415155.1 Akkermansiaceae bacterium
GCTTGAACGGTTAGGCAAAATCTCCCTCGGCATCGAAGCAAAAGAATTTTTCTATAATTTCGGTCCACTTTAAAATTGCCACCGCTCGCATGGATTTCCGCGATTTTTTTACAAAAGCTAGCCCCGGCGACTTAAGAGCCAAGGGGTCTCCATCAAGGCAAGAACGATGACATGCCTCGGTTTCATGCTAAAGCTGCGCTTGTAAAAACAGGATTCATTTCAAATGAGATATACCAATTAAATGAATCTCTAAAACTAATTTTAATCATCAATCTCTCGATCATGGCACAGATTTAGCTATTCAATTTATATCTGCAGGCTGACCTGCTTCTCTAAAAAACTAATAGCAGAATCATGAAACATATAAATCGTAACAAGCTTATCACATCATCACTGCTCTCGCTTGTATTGGCATCCAGCGCAGCCTTTGCAGGGACAGACGAAATGAAATCTACTCCAGCACCTGCTCCGGCCGGAGAAGATGTTGTTTCCGGTGTTCTTAAGTTAGATTTCAACTCTCACTTCGTCTCTTACGGTGCCGATGTTTGGGGCGATGATGACTCACTCTCAGATATGGGTTTCAACCCGATGCTTGAGCTCGCATTTGCTCTGCCAGCAGGCTTCACCGCCACTCTCGGAACATGGTGGGACATCAACTCGAAAGGTGATAGCTCCACATCCGTAGGAAATATCGGCGGCCAACTCAGGGAAGTCGATGTATGGGCTGGACTCGCATATAAATACGAGAAATTTACCGTCGGTGTTACTTTTCAGGATTGGATCTATAACTCGGCAACTGAAGAAATTCTTGATGTGAAGTTTGCCTACGATTGTCTTCTTGCTCCTTCACTGACGATTCATAACCGCCTAGGTGCTGGTGGTTCCGGCGGCAATGAAGGCACCGTCCTTGTTCTTGGCCTTTCTCATAGTGTCGAGGCTGGGCCAGTCACTTTTTCTTTCCCGGTGAATCTCGCCTATTTCGTGGATGATGATTTCCACGCAAACAGCACGGATAGTGGTTTCGGGTATGCATCTGTGGGTGTTGGAGCCGCTCTGCCTCTCTCTCCCTATATTGGCGAAGCGATTGGCGACTGGACACTCAATGCAGGACTTACTTATTTTTTCACGGATAATGAAGTGGTCGGTAATTTCGACGACGACTTCCTTACTTCCAACATTGGCTTAAGCCTCGCTTTCTGATTTTGTTTTTTGTTTGGTTAGACGGTTGCGACGAGAGAGTCCGATTGATCGATTGGTATCAATGCTCTCTCGTTCATCTTTTATTTTTTTATAATAGTAGTAGTTATTATAGTATATCCATTCCCTTTTTCCGAGAGGGAATGGATTTTTTGAACTTTTGGCATATCACTTGCTCAATTCGAAATGCACTTTGTATTTCAAATAAATTCCATGAATCGCTCGCTACTTGCCACAAATCATCAATGGATCACCCCGCTACTCGTAAGTATGATATACTTCACACCTTCCTTATTGATGGCTCATCCAGGGCATCATCATCCAGATGAAGCGGATGAATTCGACAGCTTTCGTGCGACATTTTTGCATTCTCATGGCATGTTAGATTATTTTTTGGTTGTGATCGCATTCATCAGCCTCGCCATGTTTTTCTTTCATCATCGACCGATCATCCGAGTGAGTGCCTTGGCTGCAATGATTTGCTCGTTGGCCTCGCTGAAGTTACTATAATCTTCTCGCCGATGCATCTTTCACCACGCGAAAAGGAAAAACTGCTCATTGTCGTTGCGGGTGATCTCGCCGCACGGCGTAAAGCACGTGGCCTGAAGTTAAATTATCCAGAAACCATTGCACTCATCACCGCAGAATTATTAGAAGCGGCCCGTGATGGCAAATCTGTATCTGAACTCATGAGCTACGGCACGAGGATCATATCTCGCGATGAAGTCATGGAGGGCGTTGCCGAGATGATTCATGACGTGCAAGTGGAGGCGACCTTTCCCGACGGCACAAAACTCGTCACCGTTCACCATCCAGTCCGATGATCCCCGGAGAAATCATCACGCCCCTTGGAGCTCCAGACATCGAACTCAATGTGGGTCTGGCCACAGTCAGTCTCATAGTCGCCAACACAGGAGACCGCCCGATCCAAGTGGGTAGCCATTTCCATTTCGCGGAAGTGAACTCATCTCTTCACTTTGATCGCTCGGCAGCCCGCGGATTTCGGCTGAATATTCCGGCGGGCACTGCCATACGCTTCGAGCCGGGGGATACGCGTGAGGTTCCTTTAGTTGCCCTAGCTGGAGCACGTCAAGTTTACGGACTAAATCATCTTATCGATGGCATGCTAGATATATGAAACAAACTCGTGCTAACTATGCTGGGACATTTGGCCCCACCACTGGCGATCAAATTCGCCTCGCTGATACTGAAATATTCATCGAAGTGGAGCGGGACTTCATTGCTGAAAATGGCGGCTATGGAAATGAAGTCAAGTTCGGTGGCGGCAAGGTCATCCGCGATGGGATGGCGCAGTCACCGCTCGCACTTGATGCGGATTCGCTAGATCTCGTCATCACCAATGCACTTATTCTTGATGCTACTCAAGGGGTCATCAAAGCGGACATCGGCATCAAGCATGGTCGCATCGTCGGTATCGGCCACGCCGGAAATCCATTGCTTCAAGATGGTATCACCATGACTATCGGTGCCGCTACGGAAGTGATTGCTGGTGAAGGCTGTATCATCACAGCGGGCGGCATCGATACTCACATTCATTTCATTTGCCCACAGCAAATCGAACACGCGATTGCCAGCGGTGTGACTACGCTCATCGGCGGTGGCACGGGGCCTGCTCACGGCACTTACGCCACAACATGCACGCCGGGAAAATGGAATATCCATCGCATGTTAGAAGCTGCCGAGGCATTTCCCGTCAATATGGGTTTTCTCGGAAAAGGAAATTGCTCATCGCCAGAACCACTGCGTGAACAAGTTCTCGCAGGTGTCATCGGCCTCAAACTCCACGAGGATTGGGGCACCACTCCCGCCGCCATTGACACCTGTCTCACAGTCGCCGATGAGTTCGACATCCAAGTGGCCATTCATACTGATACACTGAACGAGGCCGGGTTTGTGGAAAGTACGCTCGCCGCCTTTAAAGGTCGCACCATTCACACCTATCACTCAGAAGGTGCTGGTGGAGGTCACGCGCCAGATATCATCCGAGTTTGTGGTGAAGCCCATGTTCTACCCTCATCAACGAATCCGACGCGCCCCTTCACCACGAACACCATCGACGAGCATCTCGATATGCTCATGGTATGCCATCATCTCGACTCACGCATCCCGGAAGACGTCGCCTTCGCGGAAAGCAGAATCCGCCCGGAAACCATCGCCGCAGAAGACCGCCTCCACGATCTTGGCGCGATTTCAATGATGTCTTCTGATAGTCAAGCGATGGGCCGCATCGGCGAAACCATCACGCGCACTTGGCAAACGGCGCATAAGATGAAAGTCCAGTTTGGTAAGCTTGAAGGGCTCAGCCATCCCGCCGCCGATAATTTCCGTGCTCTCCGCTACGTCGCAAAGTATACCATTTGCCCCGCGATTACCCACGGTATTTCCGATGTAGTCGGCAGTATCGAAGTCGGTAAACTCGCGGATATCGTCATCTGGAAACCTGCATTTTTCGGAGTAAAACCAGAGACAATTCTCAAAGGTGGTCTCATCGCGTGGGCAAACATGGGGGATCCTAACGCCTCGATTCCCACACCACAACCGACCATGTATCGCCCGCAGTTCGGGGCATTCGGCAAAGCCATCGCCGCCACCTCCATCACTTTCGTCAGCGCAGCTTCAC
>JANORE010000489.1:0-2573 GCA_031415155.1 Akkermansiaceae bacterium
TTTTATGCGGGTGAGGGCGATGGCAAGGGTGCTCCGACATCCGCCACCGCCGACGTGGCTCGGCTCATCGAAAAGCTGAAACAGGAAAACGTCAGTGGCATCATTCTCGATCTACGTCGTAATGGCGGTGGATCTCTTCAAGAGGCCATCGATCTCACGGGACTCTTCATTCCGTCTGGACCAGTCGTCCAGACTCGCACTCCAGATGGCCGCACAGAAATCGGTAAAGACCGAGATGGGAAGGTCGCCTACGATGGACCACTCATCGTTCTGACCAGTCGTTTCAGTGCTTCCGCATCCGAGATTGTGGCCGGTGCATTGCAAGATTATGGCCGCGCGGTAGTCGTCGGTGATACGTCCACCTTTGGCAAAGGCACCGTGCAAACCATCGTCCAACTCGCGAATATCATGAAAGGCGAAGGCATCGTGCCAGGAACCGATCCCGGTGCCTTGAAGGTGACGATTAGTAAATTCTATCGGCCTAGCGGGAAATCCACCCAACTCGAAGGAGTCAAGGCTGACATGGTCATCCCATCACTCAGCGATCTACCAGAAATCGGCGAGTCAGATCTGCCGGATCCCTTGCCATGGGACACGATTTCTCCGGCAAATTTCAAAGAAGTGAACCGCGTCGCCTCGTCCATTGAGGCTCTTCGCGCCCGCTCTAACAAACGAATCTTCGAAGATGCCGACTTTACAGAATTGAAAACAGAAATCACACGCTTCAAAAAACTACGCGATGATAAATCTGTTTCCCTCAACGAAGAGCTTCGCAAAAAGGAGAAGGCTGAATTAAAAGAGCGCACGGAAGCCTTGAAAAAAGCTCGTCTGGCCCGCGCCGATCAAGCTCCCGTTCCTTTCGAAGTGACGATCAAAAATATCTCCAAGCCGGGTCTAACGGATCTCCTGAAACCCAAGAAGCCTCTCTTCAGTTCAAACGCGGACGAAGATGCGGAAATCGACGAAACGCCTGCCGAAGATATTGTCTTAGGCGAAGCCCAGAAAATTCTCATCGACTACTCGAATCTGCTCGCCGGAATGCCTTTGGCCAAGGTCGAATCTCCTGAGTCAAAGTAGTTGGTGATGAGCCACTCATCGGAAGACGATTGATAGGCTGGGATTTCCTGGCAATTTTTCAGCAGCGGGAATGATCGGTTCCACACGAGAGCGGGTTTTCGGAGTGGGGAAATGGCCGATGACGCTCAATGATGAGCTGGGTAAGTTGAGTTTTTGTGACCACACTTGCCAGCAGGCCCGCAGCCTATCGAGGGCTTGCTTTCCTTGCTCGGGCCGTGGAAGTATCCTTGCCAGATGAGCAAGAGCGATCCTCCTACGAAATCCAAGACCTCGGCCACCAAAGTTCCGAGTCGGCGCAGCGCGGAAACCCAGAGCAAGGCGATCCAAACTACGCGTCAGCAACACGCCACGGAAACGGCACAAGACTACGTGGAGGCCATCGGCGATCTCATCGAGCAGACAGGTGAGGCGCGTGTCGTGGACCTTGCAAGCCGGCTGGGAGTCTCTCATGCCACGGTCATCCAGACGATCCGCAGGCTCCAGCGTGACGGGCTGGCCACCAGCGAACCTTACCGCTCTATTTTCCTAACGGATCTGGGCAGGAAACTCGCTATCGAAGCCCGCCACCGCCACGAGGTGATGGTGGCGGTGCTGACGAAACTCGGTGTGAGTTTAGAAACGGCCCAAGTCGATGCGGAAGGGATGGAGCATCACATCAGCAAGGAAACCCTCAAAGTGTTCGAGCAATACATCGCGAGTGTTTAAATGGAGCACCCGCTGGAACCTCAAATTTTTCAAGCGATTTACCCTAGAAAGGAAAATAGGAAAATATTTTTTAACCACAGATTACGCGGATTATACAGATTTCTAGAGAGTTATAGAAATGGATTTATTGATTTTCGGCTTCACTTTTGAGGTGAGTCACGCTGAGGAGTGCAATCTCTCAAACTCTTTCTTTTTGTGAATCTTGTGCGGCTAAATCTACGCTCCTTTTTAGGATCAAAGTGCTCGCGCCAATTTTCCCAGCCCTTCGAGCATCCTTGATTGCGGACAACCAAAGTTGAAACGGATCCAGCCGGGCCAGCCAAAATAGGCTCCATCGGATAGAAAGAGACCTGCCTTTTTCTCAAAGTGCTGAGCTGGATTTTCCAAGCCTAATTGTCGTGCATCAATCCATGCGAGATACGTCGCTTCACCAGCGGTCACGGTGAGTCCGGGGCAGCGGGTATGGATGAAATCGACGAGCGTATCGCGATTCGTTTTTAGATAAACCATCAAGGCTTCCCGCCATGGTTCGCCTTCACGATAGGCAGCCTCGGCAGCATAATAAGAAAGCGCATTAATCTCGCTCAACGTGTGACCACGGACGGCGGTGAAACGACGGCGGATCGAGTCATCCGGCTCGAAGATGTCGACGATGCACCACGCATCGAGAATGGGAAGCGCGAGCTTGGTGAGAGCAATCAGCGTGCTGGACTGGTCCACCGATTGGGCGAGCAAACGACCTGCCTCTGCCAGGAATGCCGCGCGCCGCCGCGCCGCCTCGGCGTCTTCAG
>JANORE010000490.1:0-6938 GCA_031415155.1 Akkermansiaceae bacterium
ATGGAGAAACACAGCGTCGCACGGCTGATCGGAGCGCCTCCCGGCTACGTCGGGTATGAACAAGGCGGGCAGCTCAGCGAACGGGTGAGACGCAAGCCGTACTCGGTGGTGCTCTTCGATGAAATTGAGAAAGCGCACCCCGATGTTTTCAATGTCTTGCTTCAAGTCCTCGACGATGGACGCATCACCGATGGTCAAGGCCGGACCGTGGATTTTAGAAACACCGTGCTCATCATGACTTCGAACATTGGCTCCCAGTTTATTCTTCACGAGGAAAATGCCGAGCAACGGGAAGCCAAAGTCACCGAAGCATTGCGCGGTCATTTCCGCCCGGAATTTTTAAATCGCATTGATGAAACGATCATTTTCGACCGACTCGAGCGCGATGAAATCACGACGATCGTCGATCTTCAACTCGCAAGAGTCCGCCAACGCTTGGCAAAACAAGGGATCAGTCTCGCACTGACGGAATCCGCGAAAGAACATATCGGAACTCTCGGCTATGATCCCATCTATGGCGCACGGCCATTGAAACGCGTGATCCAGAATCAATTGTTAGATCCACTCAGTCTTGATTTGCTGGATGGTAAGTTCAGCGATGGAGATGTCATCCAAGCGGATTTGAAAAACGGGCAAATCGTCTTCAAAAAGTAAAGTTTACGCCCGCTGTTTCACCATCCGCCAGCCGAGACATTCAAGCGGCTCGCGATTGCCTTTGACCGTGATTTGGGCCTAATCATCGCCGAAGCAGAGGAAAAAGCAGGCGCAATGGACAAGTGATAAACCCATATCCACGGCAAGAACGAGTCATTGGGTCGCCTCAGTCCTTCACCTCAGAGAATCTCATCTTCTGCGACTTCCTCTTTGCCGCAGCATTGCTTGGATTTCTTGCCAGAGCCGCAAGGGCAGGGGACATTCCGCCCCGTGCTCTCGATGGCGAAACTGGGTTTCCGCTTGGGAAGATTGAGTTTGAGAGTCGTACCTTGTGGTGAAGGCATGGCCGATGGATCGAGATTTTCAAAGCTCCCAGAAATGGCGACGTTGTCCTGACTGAGCGTGGACTCGCCGCCGTGAAGTTGCTGCGGTGCGCTGTGAAGTTGTTGGAGGAATGCCTCAAGATTTGCCGCCGAGCGGAAAAGGTTTTGCAGGGCTTCTTCCTTGATGGAGCTCATCAAGGTGACGAAGAGATTGTAAGCCTCGTTTTTATACTCGATGAGTGGATCTTTCTGGCCTTGTGCGCGGAGACCGACTCCTTCGCGGAGGGCGTCCATGTTGTAGAGATGCGCTTGCCATTGCTTGTCGATGGCGACTAAGACCATACGGCGTTCTTCTTGATCAAGGACTTCCATCGGTAGATCACCGACGCGGACATCGTAAGCCGCTTTGACCTTATCCACGAGCATTGCAGAGATGGCTTCCTCGTTCTGGGCATTGAGGAAATCATCGGCTGTGACGCTGACAGGCAGCGTCGCATTTACCCAGTATAACAGCTCATTGTAATCCGGCTGCCCCTGATCGCGATCCGCTAGATATTGCTGAACTTTCGCTGGAATCGTCTCTTCAATGATCTCGTTGACCAGATCGCGAGGAACTTCCGTTGTTAAGATTTCATTGCGATAGCCATAAACGACCTCACGCTGCATGTTCATCACGTCGTCGAAGTCGAGAACGCGTTTGCGGCCCGTGTAGTCGCGTTGTTCCACCCGTTTTTGCGCGGTTTCCACCGAGCGATTGAGCCATGAATGCTCGAGTGCTTCGCCTTCTTTCATGCCGAAGCGTTCCATCATCTGAGTCATGCGATCCGCTGCCGCGAAATTCCGCATGAGGTCGTCTTCGAAGGAAATAAAGAATTGTGAGCGACCTGGATCACCCTGGCGCGAGCAACGGCCACGGAGCTGGCGGTCGATCCGGCGGGATTGGTGGCGCTCGGTGCCGATGACGAAAAGTCCGCCAGCTTCTGGGACGCCCGCTGCCAGCTTGATATCAGTGCCACGGCCAGCCATGTTGGTAGAAACGGTGACCGCGCCGAGCTGGCCAGCGTTTGCTACGATTTCCGCTTCCTGTTGGTGGAATTTCGCATTGAGAACCGAGTGTGGAATTTTCGCGCGTTTGAGCATTCGGGCGAGAGTTTCAGAAGATTCTACGGACGCGGTGCCGACCAGAACTGGCTGACCTTTCGCGTGTACTTCTTCGATGCGGGCGATGACCGCATTGAATTTTTCACGGCGCGTTTTGAACACTTGGTCGTTGTCATCGACGCGGATGTTCGACGTGTTTGTCGGGATCGGTAGGACGTCGAGCTTGTAAATATCGTGGAACTCGGCGGCCTCCGTTTCTGCGGTGCCCGTCATGCCAGCGAGTTTTTGATAAAGGCGGAAATAGTTCTGAATCGTGATCGTGGCGAAGGTCTGAGTTTCCTTTTCAATCTCGACACTTTCCTTGGCTTCCACGGCTTGGTGAAGTCCGTCTGACCAACGGCGGCCTGGCATTTCGCGGCCCGTGTTTTCGTCCACGATGATGACTTTATTGTCCTTGACGACATATTGAACGTCTTTTTCAAAGACACAGTAAGCTTTGAGCAACTGGGAAATATTGTGGATTTTCTCAGCCTGTGAATCCATGCGAACTTGGAGAGATTCCTTGGCTGCGATTTTTTCTTCGTCTGTCAGGCTGCGATCCGTGTCGATGTCCGCGTAGAGCGTGCCGAGGTCGGGAAGCGTGAAGGATTCTGGATCACCGGGATCGAGAAATTCGCGACCGATTTCCATGAGATCTGAGTCATGGCCTTTTTCGTCGATGATGAAATAGAGTTCTTCCTTGAGTTCGAAAAGCTCTTTCTTCTGGGCGTCTTGGTGGAAGGAAAGTTCGGCCTTTTCTAGCAAGCGCCGCATCTCTGGATCTTCCATGAAACGCATGAGTTGGCGATTTCGTGGCTGGCCGAGTTTGACTTTGAAAAGCGCACGGCCTGCATTGACGGCATCTCCATCGTCCAATAATTTTTTCGCCCCCGCAGCGAGGTTATTACAAAGCTCAGTCTGCTTTTTAACGAGTTGATCGACGAGTGGTTTATATTTGTCGAACTGGTGAGAGGACTGGCTGGATGGACCGGAAATGATGAGTGGTGTGCGCGCTTCGTCGATGAGGATCGAGTCCACTTCGTCGATGATGGCGAGGTAGTGACCGCGCTGGACTTGCTCGTCTTTCGTCGATGCCATGCCGTTATCGCGGAGATAATCGAAGCCGAACTCCGCGTTGGTGCCGTAAGTAATGTCGCAGGTGTATTCTGCACGGCGTTCCCACGGTGGCATTTGATTCTGAATCGTGCCGACGGTGAGTCCGAGGAAGCGGAAAAGTGATCCCATCCATTCGGAGTCACGTTTCGCGAGATAGTCATTCACCGTGACGACGTGGACGCCGAGTCCAGTCAGAGCATTAAGGTAAACGGGAAGTGTCGCGACGAGTGTTTTTCCTTCGCCAGTTTGCATTTCCGCGATCATCCCGCGGTGCAGAGCGATGCCGCCGACGAGCTGAACGTCGAAGTGGATCATCTCCCATTTGATGGCATGATCGTTGACGATGATTTCGCTTCCGCAAAGGCGACGAGCACCATTTTTCACGACAGCGTATGCCTCAGGGAGAATTTTTTCTAAATACTTCGCGCGGGATTTGTAGAAATCACCTTCGATGGCGTGAAAGGCGGATTTCGCCGTCTCGATGGAAGAGGCACTGGCGAGAACACTGGATGGCAACGATGGGAATTCCTCCCGAAGCGGTGCGAGCCGGGCTTCTAAATGATCCGCAACGACGCGGAGCTCGGCATCGTCCATACGGGCAATGACCGGTCTGGCAGGAGCATCCAAGACATGATAGCGGGCGAGGTAACTTTGCCAGGTAGCGGTAAATTCATGCAATTTCTCGACGGGTTCGCGCTGGAGCGCTTCCTCGATTTCATTGATACGAGTGACCGTCGGGCGGATACGGCGCACTTCACGCTGATTTTTGCTACCGACGATTTTTTGGAGAATCCACTTGATCATAAAGAATGGGGTGAACGGCAGGATCTCCCTGACGACAAAGAGGCGATACACCAGCATTTTCGCGGTTGCAAGCGTCGTGAACAGGCTTGTGAAATCACGTTTCTTAACCCGTTTTAAAACCTGTTCTGGACAGGTTCAAATCTCCTACTTATTTTGCGCCTTCTTCCTACTAATACATTTATGATCCGTAAATTCATTCCTGGCGTGTTGGCCCTCGGCCTCATCGCCTCATCATCCGCCGCCGAAAAGCCCGCTCCCGATGCCGCACCTGCCAAGCAGGAAGCGACCACGCCAGCGATCGAAGTTCCAGCCAAGCCTAAGCTCGATCCTGCGGTGATTAAGACAGATTCTTCTTATGCACTTGGTTTCCGCACGGGTGGTGGTTTCGCCCAGCAATTCGGCAAATTCGGCGTCGGTTTGGACGATCTCGATCAAGCGAATTTCATCAAAGGTATGCTGACGGCAATCAAGGGCGACAAACCAGAACTTGAAGAGGCGAAGCTTCAAGCTGCCATGGAAGGCCTTGGTGCGATGCTCCAAGATCGTGAAAAAGAAAAAGCGGCAGCCAATCTTGTTGCAGGTGAAAAATTTCTCGCTGAAAATGGAAAGCGCGATGGAGTTACTACGACCAAAAGCGGCCTCCAGTATGAAATTCTCGCCAAGGGTGGCGAAGAAAAATACGTCGCTCCCAAGGACGCCAAAGAAGGTGCCGAAGACAATAAAGAGTTCATGGTGAACTACAAAGGCACGCTCATCAGTGGCAAGCAATTCGATGCTTCGCCTGAAGGCAAGCCAGTCCCGATGACACTGCAAGTCGTTCCAGGTTTCAAGGAGGCTCTCACGACCATGCCGGTTGGTGCCAAGTGGAAACTCTTCATCCCTAGCAAACTTGCCTACGGTGAAGAGCGCCGCAGCGCAGACATCGCTCCGAATAGCGTGCTGATTTTCGAGCTTGAGCTTCTGAAAATCCAAGATGCTCCTGCCGCACCTGAAGGTGGAATGCCATTTCCAATGCCGCAAGGTGGAGGCCAGCCTGGGCAACCAGGTTCTGAGCCTGAGCCAGCTGAATAACCGATCAGAAAGTTTCGTTTTTTTAAAAAGGCCGTCGGTTACTCCGGCGGCCTTTTTATTGGACTGCCGCGCATGAAGTTTTTTGGAAACGGGTCACTGCCAAGTTACTCAAGAGTGTCACGCAAAGTGAAACCTAGCGTATGCTCCCCGGGAACGGCAACGGGCGCGTTGGCCCTTCTTAGACGTAGAGCTGACGATGACGTCAGTCTCCCCAGATCCTTTTCCACAAATCATGATGCGCGGACGTATAGGAACGTAATCAAGTTCCAGGCACCACGGCCACGGCCAAAAGGGTTTGGAATTTCGGCGGTGCTTCTTCGCGGTCGGCGACGATGACTTCGATCTGCTCGAAGCCGGATTTTTCCAACATCTGGATGAGTTCGCTTTCAGAAAATCCGAGCCAGCGGTCGGCATAGAGTTCGCGGGCTTCTTCAAAGTGATGTTGTAATAAATCGAGCACAATCAGGCGTCCGCCGGGTTTTAAGATGCGAAATGCGGCATCGATTGCACGTTGCGGTCGCTCGGCGTGGTGCAGTGCTTGGCTGAGAATTGCAAGGTCGAGGCTGCCAGTTTCGATCGGCGGTTCTTCGATGTCTCCGATGCGGTATTCTAAATGAGTGAGTCCGTGTTGGGCCGCGAGACTTTGGCCGAACTCGACCATTTTCGGAGATAGATCGACGGCGATGACTTTCTCGGCACGCTGGGCCAATAACTGGGCGAGCGTGCCCTCGCCAGCACCGAGATCGGCGACGATGTTGTAGTTGAGGACTTTGATGAGTGCTTCGGCGATGGCTTTCCAAGAGCGACCCGGCACATAATCTTTGCCAAAGCGCCCGGCGAGTTCGTCGAAATAGGCTCGTGAGCGATTTTTGCGTTTTCGTAATAAATGGTGCAGTGCCGTTTGATCTGCGGTGACTTCTGGGACCTCGGCAGCGGCTAAACGGGCGACTTCCATGAGATCTTGGTTGGCCGTGCAGGTATAGATATTGTTTTTTCCGCTGCGTTCGTCACTGACGAGACCTTCTAATTTGAGTTGAGAAAGTTGCGTAGAAATCCGGCTCTGACCCATGCCGAGTATTTCCTGTAACTCTGCTACGGAAAGGGCTTCGTGCTCGGCGAGCATCAAAATCCGCAACCGAGTGGGATCAGAAAGTAACTTCAGAGATTTCAGCATTGACGGCATGGCTGAGTTTATACATCTACGTATCACGATTTGACGATACGAAAATTACTAACTACATGAGCACCTACATTTTTTCATCCGAATCTGTTGGCGAAGGCCATCCAGATAAAGTCGCAGACACGATCTCCGACGCCATTCTCGACGCCTGCTTGGCGATCGATCCAAAGAGCCGCGTGGCTTGCGAGACATTTGTGAAAAGCAATGTCGTCGTCGTCGGCGGCGAAATCACGATTCCGAAAATCGGTCAGAAGCCAATCGGCTCGGTGATCAACATCGAGAAGGTCATTCGCGATGCGGTCCGTGAAATCGGCTATGTGAACAGTGACGACATTTTCCATGCCGACTCACTTTTCATCAACAACTACCTTACCACGCAGTCGCCAGACATCGCGCAAGGGGTGGATGCGAAGAAGGCAGAAGGCAAAAAGCACGCAGAACAAGGAGCGGGCGACCAAGGGATCATGTTTGGTTACGCTTGCAATGAAACGCCAGAGCTGATGCCAGCGCCGATCATGTTTGCTCACCGCCTAGGCCGCGAGCTGACAAAAATCCGCAAAGCTGGCAAACTTGCCAAGTGGCTCCGCCCGGATGCGAAATCTCAAGTCTCCGTGGAATACGTAGATGGCAAGCCGACTCGCATCGTCAAC
>JANORE010000491.1:0-2980 GCA_031415155.1 Akkermansiaceae bacterium
CAACCATGGAACTACATCACCGCTTACGGCTCTCCATGGAAACCGGTGAAGATGGTGGTGAAGGATTACCAGCTACACGAAGACAATGCGACTGCAATTGCCATTACTCAAGCGCAGAGAAAAATCGCCGTGCAGTATGCGAAACGCGTGGTCGGTCGCAAACAATTCGGCGGACAAACGCAGTATCTTCCGCTCAAAGTCAATTACGCCGGGGTGATGCCGATCATTTTCGCGACAGCCGTTTTATCGCTTCCTCCGATGATGCTCCAGTGGTTTTTCCCTGGCCAAGGTTGGGCGACTAAAATTTATGGCGAACTCGTGGGCGGCGGCACTTGGTATTACCTTCTTGGCGGTATCGGGATTTTCTTATTCTCCTATTTCTGGGTGGCGATGATGTTCCAACCTTCGCAGATCGCAGAAGATCTGAAGCGCAATGGCGGCTACATTCCAGGGGTTCGCCCTGGCAAGCCGACTTCCGATTTCCTCGACTTCACGATGACTCGCCTGACATTTGCGGGAGCGGTTTTCATGGTGGCCCTCTTCGTTCTTCCGGTATTGACCGGAAAAATGGTCGGGCTTCCTCCGAGTTCGCTCGTGCTCCAATTCTTCGGCGGAACGTCGCTCTTGATCATGGTCGGCGTGGTGCTTGATGTGATGCGCCAAGTAGAAACTCAACTTTTACAGAAACATTACGACGGTTTCCTGCGGAAAGGGAAAGTCAAAGGCCGTTATGACCGCCTCAATCAAGCAGGCGGCGCGGCACCCAAGTCGGTGATCCTTTATCTCTTGATTGTGGTTGCGGTTTTGATCGTCATCGGTATTTCGGTGTTCACCTATAATAAGCTCCATTGATGATGCCTGCTGCCAAGCCGCTTCGAGTCATCCTGCTGGGGCCTCCGGCTTCGGGTAAAGGCACTCAAGGTCGGCGGCTAGCAGCCAGTCTCAGCTTGGGCTATCTCAGCACCGGTGCCTTACTCCGTGAGCAGATGGAAGCTGGCACTGAGCTGGGGAAAAAAGCCGAGCCGATCCTCGCCCGCGGTGAGTATCTACCCGATGAATTGATGTGTCCGATCTTGGGTGATTGGCTTTCCCGCCAACGCGGCGGCTGGGTGCTCGACGGTTTTCCGCGCAGTCTGGCACAGGCAGTTTTCCTCGATCAATGGCTGAATCTACGTGATCTAAAAATCGACGTCGCCATTTCGTTAGAAGTTCCGTTTGAAAAATTGATTTCACGCATTCGCAACCGTGTCGAATGTCCCCAGTGCCGATGGTCCGGTCAAAGGAATCAGTTAAACGCGGGCAGTCAATGTCCGGTTTGCACGAGCGTGGCTGGCTCTCGAGCCGATGACAGTGAGGAAAATTTTCGCAGCCGTCATGCCGAGTTTCTCAATCTGACGGCACCAGTGATCGAGCATTACCAGGATCTGGGTCTTCTTGCGACTTGTGACGCCACGGCTCCTCAGGATGAAGTCGCGGCCCACTTGCAGGAAATGTTTTCCGCGCTCGCTGCTTGAAAAATTCACTTCTCAATTTCTGTTACCAACTCGTGTCCCGAAGAACCCGTATCCCGATCAAGTCTCAACGTGAGATTGAATTCATGCGTAAGTCGGGGGCGATTGCTTCCACGATTTTACAAGCACTCGCCAAAGAAGTCGCCCCTGGGAAAACGACTGGCGAGATCGATCAACTCGCCGCCGAGCTGATGCGCGAGCACGATTGTAAAAGTGCTTTTCTTAATTATCGCGGATTTCCCGGCTACACCTGCATTTCTATCAATGAGGAAGTCGTTCACGGCATCGGTGGCGCGCGGAAAATCATGCCGGGCGACATCGTGAAGATCGACGTTGGAATCATGAAAAGTGGTTTCATCGGCGACAATGCGACCACGGTCCCCGTCGGAGACATCCCGTTGGAAACGAAGCGTCTTCTCGCCGTCACCGAGCAATCCCTGTTCGAGGCGATCCGTCATGCGCGTGCGGGCAAGAGACTCGCCGATCTTTGCGGCTCGGTGGAAGAATTTGCCAAGCCGCGCGGCTTCAGCATTGTCCGCGAATTTGTCGGCCACGGCGTGGGCCGTCGGCTGCATGAAGAACCGCAAGTCCCGAACTACCGCCCGTCTGGTAAATCCCCGATCTTGATGCCAGGAATGACTCTGGCCATCGAGCCGATGGTCAATGCTGGCGTCGCCTCAGTCCGCATCTTGGACGATGGCTGGACGGTCATCACCGAGGATCTCAAGGTATCCGCTCATTTTGAGCACACCGTATTGATCACTTCCGGTGATCCAGAAATCCTCACATGGCGGCCACGAGAAGCCCTCCCGGAAATGCTAGGTCTCGCAGCTTGGTAGCGGCGAGATTGGACATCCTGCCGCGCAAGGAAAGGATCGACGATGAAAAACTCTCCAGCTGAAGTTGCTGGATTTCCTTAGCTGACTTGTTCCAGCAGGTTTTCTTGAAACTCGCCGGAGAAATCCTCGTCTCATGGGGCGGTAGCCGGATGAATCTAGCTGGGCGATTCAAGCTCTGGTTTCATGGCCGTCGGTGAGTCATGATCATCGTCGTCACAGACTTTCACAGATTAAAAAAATTGATTTACGTTGAAAGATGTTCATTCCTCTTAATGTTAAAAATTTCACAGAAACGCAATTACACAGAGAGAGCATTACTTTCGGCTTTCGAAGATGATTTGTAAATGTCCTGAAAGTGCTCCAATACTTGTGAAGTGTGAAAGCGGATCTCATTTTTAAAACTCACCAAACCCATGTCAATTCTCTCAATCGCATTTAGAGCAGCACTCACGCTGTTGCTCATTTTCACTCCCGTCACGCTCTCCGCCCATGGGTTCAAAGTGCTCGTCTTCACCAAGGCCGTCGATTTTGTCCATCCCTCGATTCCCGCAGGGATCACCGCGATCAATCAGCTCGGCGTAGAGCATGACTTCGTCGTCACCCAGACTGCGGATTCCGCAGTTTTCATTA
>JANORE010000492.1:0-8462 GCA_031415155.1 Akkermansiaceae bacterium
ATCGCGATAGCGAAATCGTCGCGCCCATTTTCGACGAACGAAATGCCGCTGTGAAAAAAATGATCGCCCAAGTCATCACCACCTGCCGCGCGAAGGGACGCAAGATCGGCATCTGCGGCCAGGCCCCGAGCGACTACCCCGAGTTCGCGGAATTTCTCGTCGAGCAAGGCATCGACAGCATCTCCCTCACTCCCGACACCGTGTTGAAAACCCGCCTCGCCATTTCAGAGAAGGAGAAATCCATGGGTTTACTCGGATGAAATCTCCCTGAACACAAATCCAACTTGAGTGAGATCACCTTCACAAACCATGATGACTCTCGACTCACAACCCTCCATTCACCACGTCGGTGTTCACGATGCAGCAAGGCTTTTTGAGTCGGACATTGATCGTGGCTTGACTGCGGCTGAGGCGGCGCAGCGGCAGAAAAAGTATGGGCCAAACCGGATGGTCACGCGCCATGGCACTCCAGGCTGGCGGCGGCTTTTGAAGCAGTTCACGGAGCCGTTGATTTACGTCCTGATCGCAGCGGCGAGCATCACCGCGTGGCTGGGGGAGTATGTGGATGCCGGGATCATTTTTGGCGTGGTGTTGATCAATGCCGTGATTGGCTTCATTCAGGAATCGAAGGCGGAGGGTGCGCTGGAGGCTCTGATGAGCATGGTCACCACGGAAGCCACTGTGCGGCGCGGCGGTGAGCGATTGCGCGTGCCTTCCAGCGAGCTTGTGCCGGGCGATGTGGTAATGCTCGAAGCGGGTGATCGTGTGCCTGCGGACTTGCGACTGTTTCAGGTGAAAGGGTTGCGCGTGGATGAGTCGGCGCTCACTGGCGAATCACTGCCCGCAGACAAGCATCCCGACGCCGTTGCGCAAGATGCCGTGCTTGGGGATCGCAAGAGCATGGCATTCACGGGGACGTTGATTACGGCGGGGCGGGGCGAAGGTCTGGTAGCGGCCATCGGCGACCAAACTGAGACCGGGCGCATTTCCCATCTCATTTCCAGCGCGGTCGAGATGTCCACGCCGCTGACGAAGAAGATCGCCGAGTTCAGCCGTCTCGTGTTGTGGGTCATTCTGGTGCTGGGCGTCGCCACGTTTTCCATCGGGGTGGCTCGTGGAAAGGAGCCAGTGGAAATGTTCATGGCCGCAGTGGCGCTCGCGGTCGGCGTGATGCCTGAGGGTCTTCCGGCGGCGGTGACCGTGGTGCTAGCCATCGGTGTGACACGCATGGCGAAACGACACGCCATCATCCGCAAGCTGCCAGCTGTGGAGACGCTCGGCAGCACGACGGTCATCTGCTCCGATAAAACCGGCACGCTCACAGAAAACGCGATGACCGTGCAGGAAATCTTCGCGGGCCGTCTAGCCTACCTCGTCAGCGGAACGGGCTACAAGGACGAGGGCGATATCCAGCTCAATGGACAAGTCGTCACCGCTGAATCCAGCGTCGCCCTCGGCGAATGCTTGGAGGCGGGGCTGTTGTGCAACGATTCCCAAATCAGCGAAGACAATGGCGCATTCCAAGTCCAAGGTGATCCCACCGAGGCGACGCTGATCGTGACGGCGCGAAAAGGCGGCCTGCTCGATGCCGAACTGCATCGCATCCATCCACGGCTCGATTCCATTCCCTTCGAGTCAGAGCACCAGTTCATGGCCACGCTGCATCGTGGTGGCCATGTTTCACCTCACATCATTTACAAAAAGGGTGCCATCGAGCGAATGCTAGAGCGCTGCATCAACGAGCTACAACCCGATGGCGGACTGGCGGAAATCGACAAGGTGCGGATACGACTCACGGCGGAACAAATGGCGTCCCGAGGACTGCGTGTGCTCGCCTTTGCCCGCGGCCCGGCAGCCAGCGGGCAGGAAACGATAGACCACGATGATGTGGCCGAAGGACTTACCTTCCTCGGACTGCAAGGCATGATGGACCCGCCGCGAGCGGAAGCCATCGCAGCCGTGGCAAAATGCCAAAGTGCTGGCATCACGGTGAAGATGATCACCGGCGATCATGCCGGAACCGCCCGCGCCATTGCGCAAATGGTCGGCATCACCGGCAGCGACGATCATACATCTGTGCTGACCGGACGCGAACTCGAGCAAGTGTCCGATGCCGATCTCCCCGCGCTCGCGGAACGCACCGCCGTTTTTGCACGCGTCGCCCCAGAGCAGAAACTCCGCCTCGTGCGCGCCCTGCAAGCGTGCGAACATATCGTCGCGATGACCGGTGATGGCGTGAACGACGCGCCCGCGCTCAAGCAAGCGGACATCGGCATCGCTATGGGCATCTCCGGCACCGATGTCGCGAAAGGTGCCGCTGCCATGGTTCTCACCGATGATAACTTCGCCACCATCGAAGCCGCCGTGGAAGAAGGTCGCGGAGTTTTTGATAATTTGACCAAGTTCATCGTCTGGACCTTGCCGACCAGTTGCGGTCAGGCGCTCATTCTTCTTTCGTCCATTATCCTCGGCTTCGCGCTGCCGACGCTGCCCGTGCAATTGCTCTGGGTCCACCTCACCACCGCCGTGTTCCTAGGCACCATGCTCGTGTTTGAGCCCAAGGAAACCGACCTTATGCAGCGGCCCCCGCGAGATCCGAAATTGCCGATTCTTACAAGTGCTCTTATCCTCCGCACCGGCCTCGTTTCCATCGTCATGCTCGCTGGCTCACTTTGGCTATTCTTCTTCGAACTGAACTCCGAAGGGCACTCCATCGAGATGGCCCGCACCGCCGTGATCAATGTCGTGGTTATCGTGGAAATCGGCTACCTCTTCAACTGCCGTTCCCTCCACCGCAGCGTCCTCGCCATCGGCATCTTCAGCAACCGCGCGGCCATCGCTGGAGCCATCGCAATGATCGGTATCCAACTCTTCTTCACTTACGCCCCGCTGATGCACGCGACCTTTCACACTGCCGCCATCGACATCGGGGCGTGGATGCGCATTGCAGCCGTGGCGGCTGCTTCTTTCGCGATTGTCGAAGTGGAGAAATGGATTCGCACCCTGCATGCCCCCCCGCCAAAGTCCGAACAGAAGCATCCGAAAAATGAATGCATTGATCGCCAAAATCATAAGCAGACTCCGCGCTCGCATCCGGGACTTCGAGTGGAGTGAAGTCGCCATGCTCGTTGCGGCTCTGGCGGTTCTCATTTGCGGCTATCTCCTGATTGAGCTGGCCGATGAAGTGCGGGAAGGCACTACACAATCCCTTGATGAATGGGTTCTCCGTTCGTTGCGGCAGCCTGGCGATCTTGCCGTGCCGATTGGGCCTGTGTGGGTTCGCGATGCAGCCCCCGATTTGACCGCTCTTGGCAGCCCGGTGGTGCTTTTTCTCACCGTGCTCGCGGTAACCGGACTGATGTGCGTGCAACGGAAATACGGACTGATGCTGTTCACGATCCTGACCACGCTCTCAGGCTGGGCTTTCGTCGGCGTGCTCAAATATTTCATTCGTCGGGATCGTCCCTCCATTGTGCCGCACTTGCGGGAAGTGACGACCTCCAGCTTTCCAAGCGGCCACGCCATGGTTTCGGCCATCGTCTATCTCACGCTCGGCACGCTGCTCATGCAAGCGGTGACGGGACGGGCTGCCAAACTCTACTGCCTGATGGGAGCCATGCTGTTGACCATACTCGTTGGCATCAGCCGCATCTACTTGGGTGTTCACTTCCCGACTGACGTGCTGGCTGGCTGGATCGGAGGCGTCGGCTGGGCTTTGAGTTGTTGGATGGTCTTTCAATACTCCCGGCGGCACTCAGGACATGCGGGTATCACCCCATAGGCAATGACGCGAGGGAGCGAGAAAATTCCGTCATTGTCCAAGCACGGCAATAACCCAGCCATGAAGTCCCTCACTGAATCAAAACACGATCACGGCAATACGCCGCCTTTTCTGCCACACTGGATGCAGGAGCGTTGGACTGCGCTAACAGTGGCTGTCGCTGGGCTGGCTCTAGCAGTCGGATTCTTTGGTGAGAAATTCTTGGGGCTGCCTGAGTCGGTCGCGCTTGGGTTCTACGTATTGTCCTATCTAGCAGGCGGCTACGATGCAGCTCGCGCAGCATTGCCTGCGCTGTTTCGTGGCAAGTTCGACATCGACCTGCTCATGATCGCAGCAGCTGCAGGTGCGGCTGTGCTCGGCGAATGGGCGGAAGGCGCGTTTCTGTTGTTTCTCTTCTCGCTCGGTCATGCGGGTGAAAATTACGCGATGGATCGGGCGCGCAATGCCGTCGGTGTGCTTGGAAAACTCATGCCCCGCACAGCCTTCGCCAAACGCGGCGACCGTCTCGAAGAAGTGCCCGTCGAGCAACTCGCCGTGGGCGAAATCGTGGTCGTGAAACCCGGCGAACGCGTGCCGGTGGATGGCGTCATCACAGCAGGCGAAAGCAGCATCGACCAAAGTGCGATCACCGGCGAGAGCGTGCCCGTGGAGCGCAAGCCGGACGACCAGGTTTTTGCCGGAACAATCAATCAGGACAACGCACTGGACGTGCGCATGACACGGCTGGCCCGAGACAACACCCTCGCCCGCGTGATGCAACTCGTCGCTGAAGCGCAGGATCAAAAAAGCCCGACACAGAGGTTCACGGAAACCTTCGCCCACCGATTCGTGCCTGCGGTGCTGATTGGCACACTGCTCGTCATCGTGATTTTACCGCTTGCCTTTGGCTGGACGTGGAGCGCGAGTTTTTATCGGGGCATGTTGTTACTCGTGGCGGCGTCGCCGTGTGCGCTGGCTCTCGGCACGCCCGCCGCCGTTCTCGCGGGCATCGCTCAAGCGGCGCGGCGTGGCGTGCTGATCAAAGGCGGCATCCATTTAGAAAATCTCGGAAACCTCAAAACCGTGGCACTCGACAAAACCGGCACGCTCACCACCGGTCGTTTCGCGGTCTCGAAAATCATCGGCTTTGAAGGCACGACCGAAGACGAGGTCTTGCGCGTCGCCGCAGCCGTGGAAGAACAATCCAGTCATCCGCTCGCAGCCGCCATCGTGAAGACAGCAGGGGAGCGGAACATCAGTTTCCCCGCCGCCACGGAAATCGAGAATCTCGCGGGAAAAGGCATCCAAGCAAAGGTCGAAGGCGCGGAAGTCTTGGTCGGTGCCATCCGCGCCTTTGCTGGCGATTCCGCCGCTGAGAAAGGCAAAGCGCTCGCCGATACCGTGGCCAAGCTCGAAAGTGAAGGCCAAACCAACGTGATCGTTCGCCGCGCGGGCAAATTCATCGGCATCATCGCTCTCGCCGACGAGCCACGGCCCTTGGTCAAAGAAATGATGCAGCGGCTGCGAACACAGGGCATCGAAAACCTAGTCATGCTCACAGGCGACAATGCCTCCGTCGCCCACCGAGTCGCGGAACAAGTCGGAATCACTGATGTCCGCGCTGAATTGATGCCGGGAGACAAACTCACATTGATCCGCGAACTCCAGCATACGAGTGGCGTCATCGCCATGATCGGCGATGGAGTGAACGACGCCCCAGCACTGGCCGCCGCCACCGTCGGCGTGGCGATGGGCGCGGGCGGCACCGCCGTCGCTCTGGAAACCGCCGATGTCGTGCTGATGGGTGACGACATCGGCAAGCTGCCCTTCGCCATTGGCCTCAGCAGAGCCAGTGCCCGCATCATTCGCCAGAACCTCGTGATCGCACTCGGAGTCATCGTGATGCTGTTGATTGCCTCCGGGTTTGGTGTCATCCCACTCAGCGTCGCCGTGGTCCTGCATGAAGGCAGCACCATCGTGGTCGTGTTAAACGCACTACGTCTTCTCGCGTGGCGGGAGCACACCAAGTGACCGAAATCGTCAGCAATACTCGATGCGGGTTTCACCCCATTGGAAGGCTTCAGTCAGTGACATAGGATTTCATCATGAATACCAATTCTCCAAACCCATAAGCCATTCATATGACCACGCCTATCAGCCGCGAAATCCGCCTCGCCTCACGCCCGACAGGCGTTCCCACCGCCGCCAATTTCACTTTGGCTGAAACCACGCTGGAGCCGCTCGAAGAACAGCAAGTTCTTGTGCACAACCTATTCATGTCGGTCGATCCCTACATGCGCGGCCGCATGACCGAAAGAAAATCGTATGTGCCACCCTTTGAAATTGGGAAAGTGCTCGAAGGCGGTGCCGTGGGCGAGGTGATCGAGTCACGCTCGGACAAGTTCAAAGTGGGTGATGTCGTCACGTCGATGAAAGGCTGGCGAGAGGCATTTATCGCGGCACCCGAGGAACTGCATGCTGTGAACAAAGCCATGCAACCACTCTCCGTTTACCTCGGCGCACTGGGCATGACCGGCATGACGGCGTGGGCAGGATTGACAATGGTCGAGGTGAAAGCTGGCGATGTGATCTATATCTCTGGCGCGGCAGGTGCCGTGGGCAGTATAGCCGGACAACTGGCCAAGCTGCGCGGTTGCCGCGTGATCGGGTCCGCAGGTTCGGAGGAAAAAGTGAAGCTCCTGCTAGAAGAATGTGGATTCGACGCTGCCTTCAACTACAAGACTGGCCCCGTGCTGGATCAACTGAATCTCGCCGCCCCTGACGGTATCGATGTCTATTTTGACAACGTCGGCGGCGAGTCTCTTGAAGCCGCGCTCACAGCCCTGCGAGATCATGGCCGCATCATCGCCTGCGGTGGCATCTCGGGATACAACGAGGAAAAGCCCAAGCCTGGCCCTGCCAATCTCTTCAACATCACGTCCAAGCGACTAACGATGAAGGGCCTGATCGTTACCGACTGGTTGAACCGTCAGAGCGAGTTTGAAAAAGAAGTCGGAGTTCACTATCAAGCTGGCGAACTCAAGAGCTTGCAAACCGTTGTGAACGGTATCGATCAAGCCGTCGCCGCGTTCATCGGGCTCTTTGAAGGCAAGAACTTGGGTAAGATGGTCGTGAAGCTGTCGCAGTAGGACGCAAGTATCATTCAGAATGTCCTCGCCTCTGCTGCTGTAGGATTTTCACCCGGCAATGACTGATAATTCTCATGACTGAGTTAGCCAAACCAATCGTCATCTTACCCTGGGTGGAAACGCCAAGTGCATCGACCACCACGGCCACGGCGCTCAAGAAGCGTGCCATCGAACGCTGGGAGAATGAAGGCGGCAAAATACCTCCGCTCCTCAAACCGGTGGGCACGCCAGCGAGGGATGAGGCATGAGCATAAACAGTAGGGTTTTACCCCATCGCGATGGGTTAGAGAGTTGTATATGATATAGCCCATGAAGAAACTACTTTCATGGATCGCCCTCTCTACGCTCCTAGCCCTGCCTGCTTGTGATAGAAACAAACCCATCACTGGCAAATTCAAAGACGGCCTCAACGATGCACTTGACCGGCGCCCGGGCGAGAAGGTCCGCGACACTGTGGAGGATACGACAGACGCGGTAAAAGATGCCGGGGAGGAAATCGAAGATGCCGTCAAGGACAGCAGCAAATGAGGTCAAAAGGTGATGACGAAGCGGCATCACCTAGGATCAAGAGTTCCTAGCCTAGCGTACCATCCAAGCATCTCTCATCTCCTCAAGATTACCAGAGACCCGCGTCCTAACTATACTGCCTCGCTTCATATTTTGTGGGAAACGTTGAGCTGGACTAAATGATTTAGCCCTGAAGGGGCGGAACTCTTCAGGAGGCGGGGCATCAGATTTCGCCCTTTCAAGGGCTCGGATTCCTCGGGATTTCCCGACCCAGGGCGATGATCTGGGCTATCGCATGTTGCCCCGTTGGGGCAATTCATTGAGCGACGGGATCATTTCCACAAATCGCGCATGCGCAGGAGTATAGAAAGCTAGGGCGCGGACTGGCAGTAGTGATACTTATATCTAGCCCTGCAAAGCCGTCCATTGATCTCGATCTTACTACCTGCAGCAGTGACTTTTACCACCTCACCGTCCTTGAGTGCCTTGATGAGCGTGTGAAAAGTCGTGCTATTACTCAAGATCGAGGAAATCGATCCCTTCGTAATGACAGGCAGCTTTTCGTTCATTTTCGTTTTTCCACCACGGCAGTCTGCGAAAATACCAGCGGGCTGGATGTTAATAGAGAGATCAAGACGATGGTGTAATACATGTATTTAGTTTTCATAATTTTATTTTTTCTATTACCAAGATGGCTCAATAGCTTCTCCCAGAAGGCAGACTATGAATCCCGTGAGATTGCGTTATGATGTGTTAAACCCGCATTGATCTATTCGTAGGGAAACACCCTATATGATGTGTCGCATTGGCAGGCTAGGTTTCTAGAACTCCGACCAAGTAGGGGTTCTACTGGCAGATTGCTGCAAAAAATCATAACAATATCAAATCATGAAAACTACTATCCTCATCTCACTCTCACTCGCTGCTGTGCTACTTTCTAGCTGTAACAAAGAAAAAGCAGCCATCAATGAAGAGGCTCAGACCACCACCGCTGCGATCGACCAACAAAAAGAAAATGTGACCGCAGACGCCAAGGAAGCCACGAA
>JANORE010000493.1:0-1981 GCA_031415155.1 Akkermansiaceae bacterium
CCGCCGGGTTTCTGGGATCAAGCGCGAGCGCACTGGAAAGATGGATTTTTGAAATACGGATGCCAGCGTTGGTCAGCGCATCTAACGATTTTCTGGCATCATCGTATTCCAGCGCGAAGTGGCAGGCGTCGTAATTCACCCCGATCCTTCGCCGGATCATTTCCGAGTCTGGCGCAATGGCGTGAAGTCGCTCGAAAAAAGCCACCGTCTCAGCGGTATTTTCAAAATGCCCGAGCGGCTCTGGCTCCAAACCAAGGTGGAAATCATGACCCGTTTCTGCGGCAAGCTGCTCTAGCCAAGCCGCAAGCTCGATGAGATTCGCCATCATCAACGACTCATCCGCCGCGAAGGTTTTGTGCGATCCCGGCAAGGTGGAAACGGAAGCCCCAGTCCCAGGGCGTGCGATTCCGGCAAGGATTTTGAAAAGATTTCTCGTATAATCCAGCCGCGCCCAGTCGGTCCAATCTGGCCGGAAAACTTGCTTTTTCACGCGAGTTCCGTGGAAACTGCCGTAAGGGAAACCATTGATCGTGAAAACGTAAGTATTCGTTTCCGCCAGCCAGCCCTTAAATTCTGCCAGTTTCTCGCCCTCCAAAAGCTCCCGCGCCGCCACTGCGGAAAGCCGAAGACCGATCGCAAATGACTCGTCTGGACCCAGTAGACACGGCGAGTCAGGATCGCCGTTACGTAGCCGATCTCTCACCGCCAGGACATGAGTTTGAAGAACCACGAACGTCTCTTCCCAAGTCTCCGCAGGGTGGATATTCGTGCAGTAAGAGAGATGACCGAATCTCAAAAATGGCGGCATTGTTTGAATCATTCCGGCCAAATTAGTTGGGGTTGCTTTTCTTGAGAAGGCTTTTCACGACTGGAACACCATCCCTGCCTTCTTGTCTCATTTCGTGGGTAGCTATTGAAGAGGGCCACAAGGCTTCATTCCTTGGCATTCTTCAAAACGCAGCAGGTCATGCGCTGGTAACGGTCCGCCCAAGGCACGGTGATTTCCCCGATGCTTCACGCTTGGGACATTTACTTTGATGACGGTCTCGAACTGACAAGTGTCCAGATGCCGCCAAATTCTTTCCGTCCACTTGTATAACCCTGTTGAGATCCACGTTCCCGATCTTTCACGGAAAGAAAATCCTAAGAATCTAACAGTTGAAATTCGAACTCTTCTTAGAATGCAGATGATAGTTCACGTGGAGCTGTTATCGATGGTGTTTGTTTGATCAAATTCCTTAATGTATAGGTCACTTCGCCTCGGTTCAATTTACTGGAATCAACTGCCTTTACCAATCTTTCCCATTCTGGACTGTCGGGCTGAGTGGGGATTCCGTTTAGGCGTAGAAAGCAAACACATGCACCCAACGCGGTTCGTTTATTACCATCTATAAATAAATGGTTTTTACACATATAAAAAAGATAAGCCGCTCCCATTTCGACGACATCCATGGATGGCGTTTGATCAAGAAATGTCGAATGCAGTGCGGTCACAGTTGATTCGAGTAGGTTCATTTCACGAACGAAATCTAGGCCACCAAAGCGTGAAGTCGCCTCAGAGTGGATCTTGAGAATGACCTCGACCGTGAGGTGAAAACAGATGTTGGGTGTCGTGTTCATGCCAATTGTTTCATGGTTTGAGCGTAATCTTTCATGGTGGACCTGATCACTTGTAGCACCTCTACGTAGGAAGGACCTTGGCGGATGGGAGTGAGCGTAAGTGTTCCCGCATCGTCCACATCGACATCCAATTCATCTCCTGTTTGGAGGTCCGCCATTTTCATGAGGACCGGGTCAAAAAAGATTTCTCGTCGCCGAATGGGCCTCAGCATGAGTGTCCCTCCTTCGTAAATCTCAACGTCCATCTCGTCGCCTTCTTTCATCTGAGCGAGCTCCATGAGCAATGCATCAAAAACTATACTTTGGGTATTTTCGACCTTGTTGAGTAATCCAGTCATTCGCTTAACCTATGAAGTTTTTT
>JANORE010000494.1:0-7001 GCA_031415155.1 Akkermansiaceae bacterium
ACCGGCTTTTGAGAACGAAGTCGAACCTGTAATGGCACCGCTCAGCCTTGCATCGATGCTTGCACTACCATCAGAGACAGTGAAGAAACGAATACCCGACAAGAGGACAGGGTTCTGGAAATCCAAAGTGTGGGTGGCATCCGTGCGACTCAGGATGAAGCTATTGTGGAGAGCAGCTCCGTTATGCATGAAGTTGCCGCTTGCGACACCCCACGAAACTTGGGCAGATGCCCCACCAAGGTTAACGGTACGGTTCGCTCCGTATGCTGCAAAGCCAGAGTTGTTCCCATTTAAATTCACTTCGCCGGAAGCCGTTCCGAGTGGGCGGGTGAAGTTACCCGCAGCCAAGCCGATAACGCCTGTGTTCAATGCCAAGGCGCTGGCTCCAGGCAGAGCAGAAGCATTCTGGAGCCGCAGGAGTCCACCGCCGCTGACGGTGGTGGCACCATTGTAGGTATTCGCATTCGACAGCCGGAGCTCGCCAGTTCCCTGCTTGATCAATCCTCCTGCCGTTCCGCTGATCGTACCATTGATGAACTCGTAGGGAAAGCTGGCCGAATTGTTCACCGTGACCGTGAACGGCGAGACCGTGCCGACAATATTCACTGCGGGAGCGATGGAACCGGTGTCGTTAAAGGTCACCGATTGAAGGTTAGAGAATGTGCTGGGGCCATTCCAGTTTGCGGTGACGGTATCCCACTTGTTGCCGTCAACGCCGCCAACCCACGTCTTGGCAATCGCGTTCACAGTAATGTTTGGAGTGGTGTTGGCCGATTTGTTGCCATCGGTTACATCCGAGGTGGTAAGGGTCTGACTGCTCGGCGTATTGAAAGTCACAGGCAGGATAATTGTGCCAGCGACAAGCGCGGACGCAGAGGGAAGGGTCGCGAGACCATCAGTTGAAGTGACCGACACGGTGTCTGTGACGGTCGAAACAAGATTCCAAAATGTGTCCACGGAGTTGACCGCAACGTTGAAAGCAGTTCCCACCGTCTGGTTGGTGGGTGCTCCTGTTTTACCAGTGTCGGTGCCTGAAGCCGCAGTCTCGCCAGGTGCCAAGATCTGAAGCTTGGTAAAGGCTCCTGCGGTCGTGGTCATGCTCAGTGGTGCTGGTGTGGTGACAGCGCCAGTGGTCGCCACGATGTCCGCGAGCTGTGCTTTCTTATTACGCGACTGGATGGTTTTAACGCCGTTGACGAGCGTTCCGCTGTTGTCGCCGAAGGTTCCGTCGCTGTCCCAGTCGAACTCCATGAGGCTGCCCACTGTCGGGCTGGTCATGACGACGATGTTCACATTGTCGGGAATAGTCGTGCCGCTGTTGTCTTGCGCGGTGATGGTGATTTCAAATATGTCACCAGCATTTTCCGATGAATTGGTGCTGGTGACGGCATATTTGGTCACCCCCGTTTCAATTGCGTATGTCAGTGTCACGCCACCAGCGCCACCTGCGCCGCCGATGCGATCGGCACCTGCGGTTTGATTGAATGCCCCACTACCGCCGCCACCTGGAGCCACCCCAGCCACGCCAGGGCTGTTGGCGACGGTTCCTCCCCCGCCGTTTCCACCCCCTGAGGTACCACCCGCGCCCCCCGCGCTCCCAGAAGTAGATGTGGTAGTGCCACCGGGGGCAGCATCACCGGCACCACCACCGCCGCCGCCGCCCGATCCACCGCCATTTCCGCCGGCGAAAACCGTTCCATCACTGATGTTCCCGCTTGTGGAGCCGGCACCGCCCGGCATGTTGGGGACCGTTGCAGTTGTTTTGTAGGCACATTGGCCGCCCGCGCCGCCGACAGCCTTGACGAGTTCCGTCAAGGCGGAGTCCGCAAAGATCGAAGTACCGCCCTGTTGCCCGGATTGGACAAAACCATTCGTCGTGTTTCCGGTCAAAGAAACCCCGCCGCCACCGACGGTGACCTTGTAAGTTTGTCCCGCAGTGACGGGGATACTTAGTTTCTTGGCGAAGCTGCCGCCCGCCCCGCCACCGCTGCGGCAGTTGCCGCCGACGCCTGCTGCATTCGCCGCGCTGCCACCCGCTCCGCCGCCGCCGCGGCACTCAACGGTTACGGCATTCACGTTCGCTGGAACGACCCAGTCGACAGTTCCAGGAGTGCTGAAGCTCTCTGTTACCGCCCATGAGGCGGGTGAAAGTGCGAGAATCCCAAGGGACAAGCCACGAACGAGGAGACTGGAGCGGCGAAGGAGGGAATTTGAGATGGAGTTATTCTTGAGTTTCATTGATGTGTGTTTTGTGGGATTGGTGATGAATCAGGGAGGTCGGAGGAAATGGATTTGAGAAGAGAAGCTAGCGAGGTGGAGGTGCGTCTAGGTTGTCGTCACGGAAGTGTTTTGTCATCGTAAGCGCCCTATTTGAGTTCCACCAAATTTCTGCGTGGTTTGATGGTGGTATCGATATTCTTCGCAGGGTTTTCATGATCGGATTTTGATGACTCTTCACCATCTTTGCCGGACTTGTTGCCTTTGGAATCACTGAGGCTCTCGACTTCATCTTGAGGGATGAATGTCCGTAGATGAGCCTTCACTTGTTCGAGTTCAGATGTCTTTTCACTTACGAGATTCTTCCACTCCATCGGGTCGCTTTCCAGAGAGTACAACTCCTCTGCTCCATCGCTGTAAGTGATATAGTGCCATTTTTCAGACATGACGGAATGATTGCCTTTACCCGCAGTGGTCACGGTTGGATCCCATGGTAGCGCGGGATTTTCAAACAGAGGCTTGAAGGACTTGCCGTCCAACTTCTTTGGAGGCAGGCCACACAACTCAATCAGACTCGGATACAGGTCCAGTAAGTTTACATTTCGATAACAGTCTTTCTGACTTTCCATGCCTGGCAGATGAATGATGAACGGCATCTGTGTGGCCTCCTTCCATAGCGTGGCTTTGCGGAACCTTAGTTTTTCCCCGAGATGCCAGCCGTGATCTCCCCATAGGACGACGATGGTATTATCAGCATATTTGCTGTTCTTGAGTGCATCCAACATCACACCAATGCAGTCATCGGCATAACTCGTGGCCGCGAGATAGGCCTGCACGGCACGTTTGTGAAGATTATACTCCTGCACCCAGAGGAAGTCTGGCTCGGCGGTGAACTGTTTGCCATTTTTCCCGCCAACGAGGTCATCCAAATCATCCATGCGGAACTCAGGAAGTTGAATCGTCTCCAGAGGGTGCATGTCGTAATACTTTTGTGGGACAAACCATGACAAATGGGGCTTAGAGATCCCGGCGAGCATGAAGAACGGCTTCTCGTGCTGCTCCTGCAGCTGCTTTTCAAACCACTTGGCAGTCCGATAGTCTTGGGTAAACTCAATCCCTTTTTCAGTAACCCCCCACGAGAATTCCGAACCACCACCCTTCATGTGCTTGGCATTTTCCACTTTCTTCCCGGCGATGATGCCCTTGTTGCGATTGTAAACGCTTTCTGCTATTTCGCCTCCACGATTCTGTTCGTCATACCAGACATCGTAGGCCCACTGGCCATGGTCTGAGCCGTTCTTCGTCTCGTGCTTGTGGAAGATCTTGCCGCAGGAAATCGTCGTGTATCCATTCTTGGTAAAATACTCAGGTAAGGTCGCATGGGTCTGCACAATTGGCGACTCTAGCATGTTAGTGCTATTGCCATAGGCACCGGTGGTGCCTGGTCTGAAACCGGACAACAAAGCCGATCTTGAAGGGCCGCAGACAGGACCCGCACAGCTTGCATTCCGGAAAACCATCGAACTCTTGGCGAGACGGTCAATGTTAGGCGTCTTGGCCTGTGGGTGGCCGCCATAAACTCCGACCCAATCATTCAGATCGTCCACAGCGATCAATAGGATGTTAGGTTTCGGCTTTTCTGCTGCATGTAGCCCCCCTGCTAGGGCAATTAGTAAGAAGGTAAGCTGATGGGTTTTCATAGAGTAAGGTATTCTATAGCTTCTCCCGCCAATGAAGAGATTCATGATTACTTGTAAAATTGCTTGGGGGTGAAGGTGACGTTGCAAAGGCTGAGAAGGCTGGTAGAACGGGCGACGAGTTTCATGGAGTTTTGATAGCGTTGCTCCATTTTGGTTTGTTGGCTTGGAGGAGAATTTTGGGTTTCAGGGAGATTCCGAGGCGCTGCACTTTCTTGATCATTTCGCGAAGGCGGCAATCTCGGCATCACTAAGGACACGGTCCCACAGCGCGAATTCATCCATGGCACCGCTGAGGTAGCGGATTTTGAAAGTCTCGCTTTGATCATCGCTCTTGTTCCAGTTGCCGAGTTCCCCGATCCCGATATTCAGCGGCGAACTGTCGACGAGGGGATGGCGTGCGAGAAGGCTGCCGTTGGCATAGTGGCGGAGTTCCTTTGCTGCGGGATCGAATACCACGGCGAGATGCACCCAGCTACCGAATCGCTCCGGAGTAAAAAAGACGGGCGTGTTATAAAAATGGCTGCTGCCTTGGCTGCTGGCAACCGCCACACCGAAGCGGATTTCCCCACTCTTCAGAATCTGCCAGTGGATTTTGCGGTGTGTCCAGCCATCGGACATGAAGAGGGAGCTGCACGGGCGGTCGAGGCCGTTGATGCGCACGGATAGCGCCATGGTGAGCGACTGGGTCTCGCCGGGAACGCTCAGCCGCACGCGGTCGCTGACGGTGCGGAACTCGAGCGCGTGTTTGCCCGGCCAACGTCCCTCCGTCCACGCCGCGCCGACGATGCTGCCGTTATCGCCCTGCGGCGCGTGATTGTGCAAGGAGCGGGAGGCTTTTCCATCCTGAAAATTGAAATGCACCTTCAGACCCGGATCGGACCTCATCTTCGTACTTTGTTCCCGCCAAAGCTTCAACTGAGACTTTGCCGCGGAGTCGGTAAGGGCATCAGCTGCGTTCAGGGAGGCAAAGCTCACTGGATTGGCAGCGAAAAGCGGCGAATTGGCGGCGAAGGACATTGCCTGGCCTTCTTTGACCATCTTGATCGGCTCGCTGGCCTTGTGCAGAAAAACCTCACCATCGAAGACGTGAACTTCGGAGCTAGTCTCGTTCACCTGGAGGCCGAATGCGGTGCCGAGATCGACGACAGAGCCTTTCGGGGTGTTGATGCGGAAGCCGATGGCCTGCGGCGGCACGGTGGCGGTGAGTTTGCCACTTGTGCAAGTCGCTTCGCTACCCGAAATGAGTTGGAATTCCGCAGGGCCTTCGAGTACGACGCTGGCACCTTGGTAAAACTCAATCGTCGCGAACCCGGATTTCAATTTGAGCAGTCCTGGCGAGAGAGGTGCGCCGGGCGCGATGGAGGCGGACTCCCATTCGAGGTTCACACCACGGGTAAACACGGCGACGGAGGTGGTGGATTGCTCTTCCTCGGGTTGCTGCCGGTGCAGCAACCCGAGCCACGTGCCAAGGAGCCCGACGCAGGCAGCCAAGCTGGTCACTGTGGCGATTGTACGGCGACGCTTCAGCGGCAAGGCGGGCAGAATACTGAGATTCGTGGCCAGCGGCTTAGCGGCGCGGATCATCTCGTCCATCTCTAGATGTTGAATCAGTTTCCCGCCCAGCTCTGGCTGTGCCTCAAGCAGGCGATGCAACTGACCCGCCTCATCCTTGGTGAGAGTGCCGTCAAGGTAATGCTGGATTAAAGTGTCCGAATCAAGCATGGGTGTGTTCTTTCTGGCTTGAGGACTGGCGAATGCACTCGCGCAAATTTTCCCGGACGCGGGACAGTGCGCGGCATACCGTGTCGGCCTTCATGTTGACCTGCTCGGCAATCTCCGCTGTGCTGACATTGTTGTAATAGTAGAACTCAACGAGTTCACGGCTCTTGTCCGGGAGCTTTTGCAGGCAGCTGCGTAGCAGGCCGATTTCATATTCATAGCGGGGCGGCGTTTCCCGCTCCTCAGCTAGCAGTCGAATGTGGTCCGCGAGCTTTTGCACGACCTCTGGTTGTTGCCGTGTACGCTCCCTCCACAATCGCAGGGCGATGTGCCGCGTCATCGTGGCGAGAAGCGGGCGGATATCCGTGCTAAGATCCCACTTGGATTCCTTGGCCATGAACTCGAGGAAAACCTGCTGGGCGATGTCGTCCATGAGGCCGGGCCACGGTGCGTATTTCAGCGCCACTCCCTTCACAAAATCGTGATGGGAGAGGAAAACCTGAGCGGCTTGAGTATGGGCAACATGCATCCTTCATCAATAACCCAACCGAGGAGGGGAAACCGGACAATAAATTTTCCTAAAAATCGAAAAGCCCGGTCTTTGTCCGTTTCGCGACCGTCTCCGGAGATGCCCCAAGCCTGAAATGGAACAGATTCCAGAATGCTGGTCCCAAAAAACCATGCGGGATTTCAAGGTTTCTTGGTGTATTTGCGGAAACCTGCGATTCTCATCACGTCATACCAAACCGCCGGAAATCCACAGCCCGCCCCGTTGTCGCCTTGCTGATAGAAACGTCCAACACCTTCAGCCGTGAGTTGCTCCACGGCGTGCGTGATTGGATGAGCGCTCACGTTTCCTGGGCCATCCATCTCTCCGAGCAGGGACGCGGTAGCCAACCTCCCACTTGGCTGGAAAGTTGGCGTGGCGATGCACAATTCGCGTGGTCGCAGCGTCATGGCGACAACCTCATCGCTGCGCTTCATGAGAGGGGCTATCCGTGCCAAATTTTTCGCTGCTAGCAGCCTGTCGGACTTAGAAGTCAGAGTTACTGAATATTTCCTCCCGGTTGCGTGTATGGAGAAAATGCCCGCCCGTTTCGTCAACATTGACCACGACTCGATCTGCAAGTTCCGCCGCGAAGACCGCATCGCCAGACTCGGCCAAGCCAAACAAGCCATGGAAGCACGCACCGCCGAGTTCGACGACAACAGCTCCACCATTTACGCCGCCATGAAACGCCAGAGTCACGGCCGCAGCATCGCCCAACTCGAATTGCGCGACGACGCGCCACCACCACCAGAAGCAACGTTGGTCGAACGGATGGCGCATCGGTTAGATACCGCAGCAGGCAAGCAACTCTACGG
>JANORE010000495.1:0-6653 GCA_031415155.1 Akkermansiaceae bacterium
GTCACAAGCAAGGGACTACCAACAATTTCATTGGTACCAATATGAGTGATTTAGTACGATCATTACACATGATTATGGACCCGATACCGAAGAAGGTACCGATCATTATAACGTTAGATCTATCATTACCGCCAGTGATTGCGAGGGAGCCGGGGAAATGTTTCGGGTCACGACTCTACCCGCCCATCAACTTTCCAAAGACTCCGAAGACTTTTTTGGCAAGCGCACCTTCTTAACGGTCAGTGGTCAGCTAGAAGGTGAAGCATTTGCCTGTGCACTTTCGAATATCTATACATTCGGGCCGACATTCCGTGCGGAGAACTCGAACACATCTCGCCATGCCGCAGAGTTCTGGATGATCGAGCCAGAAGTCGCATTTTGTAATTTAGAAGGAGATATGGATTTAGCCGAATCCTTAGTGAAATACTTAGTGAAAGAAGCGCTCGAAAAGAACGCCGAAGATCTATCGATTTTCGAAAAATTTATAGATAAAACTCTCCGCGAGCGTTTGGAATTTGTCGCCAGTCGCCCCTTTGAACGAATCACCTACACCGACGCCATCGCACTCCTCCAAAAGAGCGGAAAAACCTTCGAATATCCCGTGGAATACGGCCTCAATCTCCAGTCCGCGCACGAACGCTGGCTCACCGAAGAGTATTTCAAAAAACCCGTAACCGTCTTCAATTACCCCAAGGAAATTAAGCCATTCTATATGCGACTCAATGATGATGATCAAACAGTCGCAGCCATGGATGTGCTCGTTCCCGGAATCGGTGAAATCATCGGCGGTAGTCAACGTGAAGAAAGACTCGATCTATTACTCAGTAATTTCGCCAAACACCATATCGATCCCATCGCTTACCGTTGGTATAGTGATCTTCGGAAATATGGTAGCGTTCCCCATGCTGGCTTCGGGCTAGGCTTCGAACGCTTACTCATGTTTGTCACAGGAATTTCGAATATCCGCGACGTCATCCCGTTCGCGAGAACGCCCGGACATTGTGAGTTTTAACAAAGAGAAACGCGGATCTCATCGCTGCCGCTATTTTGAAAAGATGCTGAATATCGCAGGTGAGTGGAGTTCTTCATGGAACTCGATCCATGGGTGAATTCTTTAGAATTTACGGCACACCCGTTCACACCATGTCCAATTCCCCCAAACGACTTTTTGATTGCTGGGCTAAAACTGACCCCGCTACTGGCCAGCCCGCACTCACGGTTCGCGATCACTGCCTCATCGTCGGCGCAGTCGCAGAGATAGTGGAGAAATTTCTATCTCCAGCTTGTAAAAACTTCTCACCCGCCGGTGCCGCCACCCTAGCAGCCGTCCATGACATCGGGAAAATCACGCCGGGCTTCCAGCTCAAAGCCCGCCCGCATTGGGATTTCCCGAATGCGAAAGGCAGCGAGAACTACGAGGAAAATCACGCTACCGTCAGCCAAGCTTACCTTGCTTCATTAGAGACTGCACGAGCCGGAAGAAAGCCGTTCGATTGGGTGCTCGCCGCAGGTGGACACCACGGGAAATATCCTACGAGTGATAGCTACATTGGAAAAATCCGTGAAGACGGACTTACCTGGCCAGCCATGCTGCGCGACGAGCTTCTGCTAGAGTTGGAAACTGTCTTCGGAAAACTCCCAGCACACGACATCCCGAAAGGCCCGCTCGTTCACTGGCTCACCGGCTTCATCACTTTTTCGGACTGGATAGGCTCGGACACCCGCTGGTTTCCGCTTTCCTCAGATGGCCCACTTGCCGACCAGGAAACACCCACCAGCGTCCGCGCTCTCGCCGCCTCGGCCATCGCCGATCTCGGCTGGCACCAGCGCGAGGTCCATCCGCAGCGGCCATTCAGCGAGCTTTTTCCCGGAGTAGAGATTCCTCGTCCGCTGCAATCCGCGCTCATCACCGCGATGGATTCACCCGGTCTCTACATCGTGGAAGCACCCATGGGAGTGGGGAAAACTGAAGCCGCTCTCGCCGCCTGCTACCGCCGCTGGACGGAGGGCGAGGAGCGTGGACTTTACTTCGCACTGCCCACTCAGCTCACCAGTAACCGCATCCACATCCGTGTCGCCGATTTCCTAACCAACGTCATTTCAGACCCCGCCATTTGTTCGCTGGTCCACGGAAATGCTTGGATGAAGCCCGACCGCATCCTCGCCATTTCTCCCACCGCCGCCCGAGAAGAAGACGCTACCAACCTCACCGATTGGTATGCCTCCGGGCGGAAATCTCTGCTGGCAGGCTTCGGCACAGGGACCATCGATCAAGCCATCATGGCCTGCCTTCCGGTGAAACATTCCGCGCTCCGGCTCTTCGCGCTTTCAGGAAAAATCGTCATCATCGACGAGGTGCATTCCTACGATCCCTACACCTCTGCACTCGTGGATCGCACGGTGAAATGGCTGATGGAGGTCGGCTGCACGGTCATCGTGCTATCTGCCACGCTGTCTTCAAGCAGGCGGAAATCACTCGTGCTGGCTGCGGGGGCCGTGGAGCCGGAAATTTCCACCGCCTACCCGCTCATCACCAAGATCGCGAAGGGTAGTGAGCACGCGGAATCCATCGCTATCGCCAGCGATGATCTCTCATCCAGCCGCGTCACCATTGAGCCAATCATCGCGATTTCCGAAGAGTTCTGGCAAAGAATCGCCGATGCCGCCGAGGCTGGAGCTTGCGTCGTCATCATTCGCAATACCGTCGCCACCGCTCAGGAAACTTACCGCCAGCTCAAGTCCCGCTGCCGTGAGCGCGGCATCACCTTCGGCCTCATCCACAGCCGCTTCCCGCAATACCAGCGCGATTTAAACGAAAAAGATTGGATGGAGCAGCTCGGGAAAAACGGCGGAAAACGCCCGCACGGTTGCATCCTCGTCGCCACTCAAGTCATTGAGCAATCCGTGGACATCGATGCCGATTTGCTCGTCACCGACCTCGCGCCCGTCGATCTCATTCTCCAACGGCTCGGTCGCCTGCACCGCCACCCACGCCCGCGCCCGATTGGATTTGAGAACCCACGCTGCCTCGTCCTGATGCCTGCAGTCGATTGGACAGCTTCGGAAAAGGAAATCAAATCCGCGCTCGGTCCGTCCGCTTTCGTCTATCCGCCCTTCGCGCTCTACCAGGCGGCACGCGTCATTTCCTCACTCTTGGAAAACACGATCAGCCTGCCGCAGGACATCCGCACCTTGGTCGAAGCCTCGTGCGAAATCCCCGAAAACCTCGAATCCGGTGCTGCCATTTTCCGCGATCTCCTTAATCAAGAAACCTCGGAAATGCTAAACACTGCCGAGCGGCACGATGTTTTCAACTCACCCACTTTCGGCGACAAAGAAGGCACCCAAACCCGCTGGAAAAAAACTGAATCCGCGCTGCTCATCCTCCTCCGTCAGCCGCTCAATGCCGCCAGCCCTCATCTGGATTTCCTCAACGGCGAACGCGTCGCCATCCACCACGGGCCATTCAGCTACCCGCTCGCCCTTGCGCTTCACCAAAACGCCATCCGCATCCCGCACTATCTCGTCCGTCATGCTCTGGCGCATCAGCCGCCTTGGCTTGGGAAAAATTGTAGCGATGCCGTGCTCGCCATCCTGCCCCACGGCACCACCGCCTGCGAACTCATCGGCTCCGCAGAAGCTCCGCCCTACCTGCTCGATTTCCACCCAGGACACGGCCTCAGCCACACCCGGAATCTAAATGTCTCAATTTCATCGTCGTTCGATCCCGCAGATGATAGTTGGTTCCAATTCTAATCCCCACGTGGGTGAGGAATTAAATCACTCTATATCAGCAATTTATCGATCCGTTGGATCATCCCTACGTTGGTAGAGCGAACTCATATAATCATTCTTCGGAAGTTTAATAAATGATAAAAATTCTCAATTTATCGTTCCGTCTTAATTTTTATTGACTAATCCGCTTTTCACACTAAAAAAAGACCCGTGACCTGTTTCCGTCTAGGGAAAACAAATCACGGGCATGTCGACTAACGGTAAGTCAATCGGAAGTTACACTCGAAATATGCGGGTTCGAATCCCGCCGTGTCCACAATATTTTTCATTATGAACCTCATCATCCACCCATGGATTCCTGTCCGCTGGCTCGACGGGCACCACTCGCTTGTCGGTCTCGACGAACTCTTCCGCCGTGCCGGAGAAATCGCCGATCTGGACGCCGCCCCGCACGAACGGATTTCTCTCATCCGCCTGCTTGTCTGCATCACCCAAGCGACCCTCGGCGCACCGCCAGACATCTACGGCTGGGAAAGCTTTGGCAGTGATTTTGAGGAAAAAATCCCAACCTACCTCGCCCGGCCAGACATCCACCCGTACTTCAATCTCTTCGGCGATGGGCCGCGGTTTCTTCAGTGCAAGGCCACACCCGGCGATAAAAGCTACCCACTGGTGCAGATGAGTTTCACCCTCGCGGCAGGAAATTCCCCGACTCTGCTCGATCACTTCGGCGAAACTCCGCGTGCCATCGATCCCGCCTCCCTCGCTCGGCTGCTCCTCTGCTATCAGAATTTCTTCGTAGGCGGTAGCATGGCTTCCAAGGTGAAGGGCAATGGCCCGAGCTTAAAAATGCTTCACACCTTTCTCATCGGAGAAACGCTCAAACATACGATCCTCGCCAACTGCCTTCACGCCGAACTCGCACCAAATCTAGGCAAACCCTACTGGGAAATCGGCACGCCAGATCAGATCAGAGGCAACGCGGCCAGAGATACCACCGAGTCATACCTCGGGCGCTTAGTGCCGCTTTCTTGTCGCCTCGACATCACCGGAAATGAAGCTGACGGCTACGCGATTCACATCGATCAAGGTCTCGAATATCCCGCCTACCCAGAAGCGCAGGAACCTTCCGCCACCATTATTCCATACAAAGAGGAGCATCGCCTGCTACGTGCCGATACGACTCGTGGGATTTGGCGAGACCTTCACTGCCTCGCTGTGCTGCGCGGCACCCAAGCTCAGTCTGCACCGCTCATTCTTCGCAGCCACATTATCGAGCGAGAAGATGGCGACGTGGATCTCTGGGTCGGCGAACTCATCAAGGCCAAGGACGCAAAAATACTGGATGGCATCGAAGACCGCTTCACCGTCCCGCATCGGCTTTTCACCGAGAGTGGCCAGACAATTTACGCCAGCGGCGTGAAACACGCGGACTCGCAATCCACGCTCATTTACTCCGCAGTCAAAGCCTACTCAGACTCGATGATGCATGCTTCCGCTCCAGTTGATCTCGCCCAGCGCCATTTCTGGAACTCACTCGATCTTCGACGCCAGCTTCTACTCGATCTGGTGAAAGACAACTCACCGCTAGGTTCTCAGAATTTCGGCGAAGCCTCCGATCCATGGACGCTCGCCGTCCGCAAGGCGGTCTATGCCGCTTACGATCACACTTGCCCGCGCTCCACACCTCGCCAGATCGAGGCTTACGCTCTCGGCCTCCGCCGTCTCCGCCCGAAATCCACCAAACCGAAAGCTCCTAAAATCGCCTCATGAAATCCCACGAAGAATCCAACGCACAGTTCATCGCCCAGCTCGTGAAGCTGTGTGACGACCGTGGCCACACCGCCGCGCTCCGCCGCCACTGGAGCGAGACCACCAAATACCAAGCTCTGCCCATGCTCGGGCGGCTCAGTGCGATCGGCGATGATCGAAAATCCACCGTCGCCGCACTCTATGCAGTGCATCCATCTCACGCCGATGGCTTCGGGATTGGTCGCGCCGCGTTCCGCTTGGGTGAGAGAAAAGACGGAGATCATCCCTATGACCGCCATTTCCGCCGTATCCTAGCCTGCGATGATCTCACCGAGCTCGCGCCACAGCTTTACCGCCTCGTCAGGCGACTCAGCCGTGAAGGCGTCCCGCTTGATTTCGCGAAGCTTCTACGAGAGCTAAACTTTTGGTCCACCGGCTACTCCGAGCGGGTGAAAACAGATTGGGCCAAGGAATTCTGGCAAGCTCCCACCGACCTCCCGACCGCATGAATCTCCACCTCACCCAAGCCCTCGTTCCCTACGAAATCACTGCTCGTTGGCGGAAAGATGGCGGCTTCACCGATAGCTATGCTTGGCATAAACGCGCTTGGGATTGCTTCCCCGGCCAGCCAGATGCAGCGCGGGATTTCCTCACCCGCCTCGATGATACCGGCCACGGCTTTCGGCTGATGATTCTCTCCGCCACCGCGCCGACTCAGCCGGATTGGTGTCCCGATGACGGATGGAAAACGAAACTCGTCGGCGTGAATTTCCTCAATCACCCGCGCTACCGGTTTTCCCTCATCGCCAATCCCACTAAGAAGCTCGCTGTCCCACGCGATGCGGAAGGCAAGCGCCGCAATGCCAAACGCATCCCCATTTCCAAGCGCGAAGACCTGCTCGCATGGCTGGAACGCAAGGCCACTCAACACGGCTTCACCATCATCTCAGAGGAAATCCGTACGATTCCCCAGCCACGCCAGCCGTTTCTAAAAGCAGGGCAAGCTGGCCTTCACAGCACCACTGAGTTCACCGGCGTCCTCACCGTCACCGATCCCGCGCTCCTCCGCACCGCCTTCACCCACGGCATCGGCTCCGCTAAAGCCTTCGGCTTCGGGATGCTCTGCCTCTCACCTATTTGAAACCAACCTCCATGTCTGCCATTAC
>JANORE010000496.1:0-6750 GCA_031415155.1 Akkermansiaceae bacterium
GTGGAATCGGTAGCCGAATTCCTTTTGCATCCGCGCCGCTTGAGTCGCGATGGTGGAGTCGTTGGCATTGTAATTCGAGATCCACCCCAGCGCGGAGCCGTGCAACTCACGGATGACGTCAATCATGTTATCCGTGTATTGGGCATTGCTCAGAGTGATATTCGGCGAACTTTGCCATCCCCCCTGCCCTTCATTGGCATTCGGATTCCATACTCCGCCATACAAGTCTTTGAAATCTCCTTCAATTCCATAATCGTAAGCGACTTCCCCTTCCACAACTTCAGTCAAGTAACGCCCTTGATTGTTGAAATTTTGAATATCAGCCCATGCACCAGATCTCTGATATGGATGGCCGAATGAATCCCAATACACGCCTACCTTGTAACCGGGCCATTGACCCATGTTACGAACCATGAACTTCTTGTTAGGGAAGGCCGCCGTAAACGCATCTCCCAAGCGCTGCCCCCATCCATCCTGCCCAACGCCGACAGGACTCTCCTGCTCCCCCCAATAGCCGATGATGCCCGTCTGTACCCAAGCCACGCGCGGGTCGTTGTTCCAAACCTCACCGAGCCGCCCGATCAAGCGCACCACCCGAGCTTTGAATGCCGGGCTGGACCAGTCACCTACATTCAGATCCGCAGGCCAGTGTTCATTTCCCGGTTTCCTATCCCAATCCAAATAAACGCGAGGAATGACCCTGATATTGTTTGCTGGGTAATTCGCCCATTGAGCATTGCAATAATCCCTAATTTTCTGCACCGAGTCGCTTTCCAGGTTCTCGATGTGACTCCATGGAATATATTGTTGAACCACAGTCGGATAAGGGCCTGAACCGCCGCGAAATCCCATCAACGGATTGGTGAGTGCGCCGGGTGCCTCAACAGGGTTGACCGCGACCATTTGAGCCTGAATGGATGAAACTCCGATCAGCCAAAGCCAAATCCCTGCGAACGCGGCCAGTAGCCGACTCACTTGTTGATAAAAGGCAGCCAGGGAAACCCCCAATGGCACGCTAAAACGCTGGGTTTTCTCTGATTCGATGGATTCCGTTGGATGGCTCATATTTAAGGATTTCTCTTGGTGGGTGATGAGGAATTTCAGAACTTAACCGTCACCATACGGTGACTTTCAAACGAGGCAATCTCCGGGCAGCAACCCGCTGTAAAAAAATGGCCCCGATGAAAACAACTGACTTCATCGGGGCCAAAATGGGCAATTCAAATCTCGTAGTCGCCGAATCAATTCGTAGTCACATCGAGACGTGCGAATTTCTTCGGATCCGGATTTCGCGGAATGGTCAGTGTAATGGTATCGAAGCCAGGTGAAGTGTCTTTGGCAACGGTAACGCCTGGATTGTTCGCCTGTGCAGGACCCGGGACGCTGTAGCTTGCAGGCCAAGTGACCAGATCCGTGCCGACTTGGATCGCCACCGTGGTGGTGCCGTTGATGGATGCCTGATCGCGATTGAAGGTGACAACGATATTCGCACCAGAGGATGATATTTGCGGCAATTTCCCGAGATCCTTGGTGTCTTTTGTGCCACCGAGAACATACTCAATACCATTCGTCACACCATCTCCGTCAAAATCCTGGCCTGATGTTCCTGTCGGGGCGTTCGTTGCAGCCCAGGAGGAGTAGCCCGAGCCACCCGTTTGCACCAGTTTCAGACTGTTTCCGTCCACTTCCAAAGCATAGCCAGCAATCGGAGCGTGAAGCACTGGGGTGCCAGAAATCCCACTGGAAGCGGCAATCAGCGTGTAGCTCGCTAAAGTAGGAGTTCCGGTAATTTTAATGGTTCCTGCCGTGAGATCGAAGCTGCTGGTGGATGTCGTGGGAGAACCCAAGGTGAATCCAAGCGAAGCGCCCGTACTGACCGTGACAGGTGATGCTTGGCTGCCGCCGACAAGAGCGAGCGTGCCGACAGAAACTGTGGTTGCACCATTGTAGGTATTCGCGCCCGTAAGCGTCTGGGTGCCGGTTCCAGTTTTGATCAGACTAAAATTGCCGCCGATTTCCCCCCCATAAGCTTGTGGGCCTTGAGAAATCGGGCCGCTGAAGGTTCCAGAACCGTTGTCAGCACCGAAAGTGAGCGAGTTGGTAGCGGACCATCCTTTATTAATGGTTCCGGAGCCAGTGAGGGCATCCACCGTAGTGCTGCCATCCCAGATATCGAAAAAAGCTCCAGTGGCCACATTGACATCGGCTAGGTTCGTCCCCCATCCGCTGTTGCCATATTCATTGCGCAGTGCGCCACCCTGCACGTCGATCAAAGCCCCGGATGTAAGGGAGAACGTCTGCGTTTGGCCGTTCGCTCCGAACATGAGGACGCCAGCGCCGCTTTTAACCAAGTTTCCGCCACCCGAAATGGCCCCATTCGCGATTTGGCGGGGCTGTCCTGAATTTACCGCGAACTCCAGAAACGAAGCGGTTCCCACCGTGTAACTTGCGCTACCAGCGACGACGTTTTCAAAGACGAGCCGACCGGCGTTGACGAGGGTTGAGCCTGTGTTGGTATTCCCACCCGAGAGCGTGAGAGTGCCACTGCCTTCTTTGACAAATCCCGAAGTTCCTTGGATGGTGGCTTCGATCCGAGATTGAATGCCGGAATTTACAGTAACTGTCGGCGCAGTTGGGTCTGCTAGTATGATCAGACCCGGCCCGGTGAGGGAGTATCCATTCGTACCGAAGATCAGATGGCCCAAGGTAAAGTCAGCATTCAGTGAGACAGCGACACCCGTCGCAGCTTGAAACGTCGCAGTCTGGCTGCTACCCGAGGCGACCAGGTTGCCCGCCCAGTTGGCTGAGTCACTCCAGTTTCCTGCGGCGAGCGAGGTCCATGCCCCGTCGCTATTGGTGATTGTAGGTTGGATCCTCAAAGTGCCTGTCCCCGTAAAAAAGGCTCCGTATGTGGGATGGCTGGAGTTATAAAAATCGGGTGGCAGCGGGCCGGAACCGCCAACATCGAGACCAGCGACCGTGATCGTGCCTGCGAAGTTCAAGTCAAGGACTGCGCCGGTAGTAACAACGAATTTTGAATTTCCAGTGAGACCGCTCGCGATGCTGAGCGTTCCTTCGCTGACGGTGGTAATCCCCGTGTTGCTAAGGCTGTTGGTGAGCGTCAACACGCCAACACCCGATTTTATAATATCTCCCGCGCCGGAAATGGCCGTGCCGAGAGTCGCAGCCGTGGGGGTCGAGAGATCTACTGAGCCTGCATTGACCAGAATCGTCCGCATCGGCTGATTGGCGAGATTGTTGAAAGTCTGGGTGCCTGTCCCGCTTTTGATGATGTTGATTCCAGTGCCAGAAGAGTGAAGACCTTCTACCGTCCCCGAAAAAGTGCCACTGCCATCATCGAGCCCAACGTGTAAAATTTGTGCATTTCTCCACTCACCGCTTCCATTTTGGAACTTGATTATTCCCGCACCATTGAGTGCATCCACGCGAGCTTGATACGGGGGATTTCCCGAGATATCGAAAGTCCCGTCAACTTGAATGTCGGCTTTGTTGTTAGTCCAATTCGTGCCCCAATCCGAAGTCACTTCGACGCCGCTTTCGATGGTGAAAACACCCCCTGTCATTGCGAAATCGGAGCCCCATATGAGCACAAGATCAGAAATGTTCTGCGCACTCAGGAAGCCGTCGCCGATGTATGTATTATTTGCAGCGAGTATTTCCGGAGTCCCTGCCGTGTTTCCTGTGGTATCAATCACAGCCGCTTGGAGCGGCAACCATGCGGCGTAGGCAATCATGGAAATGAAGGGAACGAATGTATGATATTTTGATTTCATGGTTTTATATTTTTGTTGTGTTGGATTATTGAATGAAAAACTTCGGGGAAAAAATGCGTTGTGCTCATGGATTTATGGAGGTTCAGAGAACATGGGTTTCAATCCTGCGGCAGCGACGCGGAACGATACTCGGCGAGCCCAATATCATTAGAAATTCGCCCGGAATAAACGGCGTCTACGCCCAAGGTCATAGGCGGTGGCTAGACTGTTGGCGGCCGGCGCGGCGAAAACGTCGAGTCCGCAGTGGGTGGCTGTGATGTCCCATCTTCCGTAAACAAGGCCGTTCCAAGTGCCGGTGTCAGCATTTGCAGATTGCATCATGGTGATAGCGATGAAAGGGGCGAGTGCGGCGGCACGGAAAAACTGATTGCTATGATTTTTCACCATATTTAGGTTTTACTGTTTATTGCCGTGGAAAAGAACATTTGTTTTAGAGAATCTTAAAGGGAAATTTTATTCGCGCTCAGACGGAAATTTTCGTAGCCCCGTCGGGGCTATGTAATAAAATCGCGATGGTTTGTTGCAGCTTGGTTCATTCAAGTAGGTCTTCGTGTTCTTAGCATAACGGTTCGCCAAAAGTTATTAGCTTCCGGTTTCATAAATTCATTGGGTTTTATATGGACTGATGTGGACTGCCTCCAATGGCAAATTTTAATCTTTTTCAATGTTTCTTATATAATGCCAGAGCAGACCGTGAGAGTCAATATGCCGTTCGGCATATTCAGCTCCATTTTTACGATTCAAGCCCATGGCCCAAAGCCCAAGCCCACGTCTGCGGCTCATCTACGCAAAATTTTAGGCAATAGTTTTGGACACCAGTGATTATAACGGAGTTAAAAAATCGGTAGTTTTGGACACCGATGATAAGAGACACAAAAAAGGGAGAGGCTTATGCCCCTCCCTTGATGACTAAAAACGAGTTTCTATCGCGTGAAATGCGATCAGTTGAATAACCTAAACTCGGCGATGCTCCAATAAGTAAAACCCGTTGCGCTGCCCACTTGTCTCACTCGAACGTGCGTTGCCGTTTGGATATTTGGTAAGTTGATTGTAAGCGCTGCGCCTGAACCATATCCCGAGGCGATGGGGCTGCCGAAGTTGGTTCCATCTGTCGAAATAGAGACCTCGTATTGGCGGGGGTAGTCATTGGTTGAAGTGCCGGCGTCAACCAAAATCCTTTTGAAACTCTTGGAGCCGTTCAGGCTGACAGTATACTCGATCGGATTGGTGCTGATCTGTGTCGTCCCGGATGTCCAGCGATCCGTAGTGATCGTATTGATTGCGTTTAAGGCCGTGCTGCTATTGTGAGAGGCACTCGCTACCCAGTCAGTGCGAACAAGTTCGACAAGGGAAGGTGCTTGTGCTGCTTTGACATTGAGCTCGTGGATGCTCCAATAAGAATTAGACGAGCTGCCTGTTTGTGTGATTCTGATGTAGCGAGCTTGCTTAACTGCAAACGTTAGCTTGAGGGAAGGGTTAGATGATGTGCCTGTTCCTGTGGCGCTCGCATTGGTCCAGATCACATTATCATTCGATACCTCAACGACATAGCCGCGTGGGTAATCATTCACGCTCGTGCCGGCATGAAGCTCGATCTCGTTAAAGGAACGAGTCGAAAGCATATCTATTTTATACCACTGTGTAGGGCTAGCAACTTGAAACGTTCCCGTTGACCAACGAGTGGCCGTATCGCCGTCAATTGCTTTGCTAGGATTATGCGTGCTCGAGTTCGTGCTGTGGCTTGAAGTTACCTTCCAACCTTTCCTGGAATAATTGCCACTTGTAAAGGTAGGTGTGGAGACGCTGCCGCCCGGCGTGATGTCGAAATACTCTGTCCAGTTGGAAGCAGTGATGAGTGCTCCGCCGATTACCAGGTTATGGAATGTCAGACCACTGATCGTGCCTCCACCTTCGGTCAGAAGCTCATTCATCAACGAGTCGTTCACAATCGTGATATCCTCAAATCTCACGCCTGAGAACGCACCCAAGCTCTGATTGATTGCGATGGCTTGTTTGCTCGAATTTGCGTCGGAGTATAGGTGGTTAGAGAAGGTGACGCCTTGCCCGTGGTTGCGAGCTTCGGTCGAAGGTGTATCGTCTTCATTCCTTCTAAAAGGCAGATCAATGCAGGCAGAGTTGCTCCACCAAAGGTTGCGGCGAAAGATCACGTCAATCGCTTCAATCCTAAAGGTTTTCCCGTCTGTGTGGTTAGGCAAAAATGAAAGCCGCAAGTTACAACCGTTTGAATCTACCCACATAACATTGTCGCTCAATTTCTTGCCTTTAGGATAGAGGCCATCGTCTTGCGTGCGAAAAAAATTATTGGTGACTTCACTATTATCGCTGCAGCCGCCACCGTCAGAATTGGTTCGCCAGGCAAACACTTTTACCCAACTCACATAGCTTGTATTATTAACATCGTATCCAGGGTTGTGCATGAGGATAGAGTTGTTGGCAGGATCAGCCAGCGTGACGCCTTCCAGCTTGCCGTTATTGCAGTATCCCAAGTCTATCGGCCTCTGCCTGTAGCTCAGATTTTCGCGCGTTGTTTTGTCTGTGCTATAAATCGGGAGATCCCAGTGGTCGTAGAGTGCGCCAGAAATAGTGCCGTGCCCAAAAATGCGGATGTTTGGGACATTTGATAGACCTTTATTATTAAATGTGCCATTAACAATTGATTCGCCCGAGATATAATAGTTTTTGTTCGCGTAGACTTTAAAATCGGAGACGACTGGTGTTACGGCTGAATCGTGCAAACTGTGCACACCGGGCATGAAATACAGCGTTGTTTTGCCTGAAGTAGCGAAGGCATCGTAAGTGGAACGAGGCGAGCCAGGTGCAACATAATACACCGTTGAGTCCCCAGACGCGGCGGGCTTACCCGTTAATACGGCATTGCCGTGGATAGAGAGTGTGTGAATGGGGGTGGTGCTGTAGATCGTCGTGTTGCGTGTCG
>JANORE010000497.1:0-7138 GCA_031415155.1 Akkermansiaceae bacterium
CTTGCCCTCAGCGGGCATCAGGATTTCCGGTGACCATTCGTGTTCCCACCCACAATTCGCCGGGGCCAGCGAATGGCAGGCGATGCCAAGGTTTTTAAATATCGATGTCCATGCACCGTCGGAACCTGTTCTGGCCCATGAGCCACCGCCGAGAGCGAAGACAACGGCATCCGCAGTGGCTGAATTTCCGTTAGAGAAACCGAGTTGATAGGGCGATCCTGGCTCAAGCGAAGTCCAGCGATGGTTCACCTCGAAACGCACGCCAAGGCCGCGCAATCGCTCAATCCAGCGCCGGAGAAGTGGCGCGGCTTTCAGCGCCGTTGGATAAACTCGCCCGCTGGTGGCTTGGAAAGTTTCAACGCCCAACTGGCTCGCCCAAGCCCGCAATGCCGCAGGATCAAAGTCAGCGATCAAGCGATTCCAGATTTCGCTCGGTTGGTCAGGGCCGGAATAACGAGTCACGAAGCGACCCAACGCTTCGCCATGAGTGAGATTCAGCCCGCCCTTTCCCGCGACCAGAAATTTCCGTCCGAAGGAAGGTTTCCCGTCGTAAAGAGTGACTTGCAGACCCGACTGTGCGGCGACTTCGGCAGCCCGCAGTCCGGCTGGACCACCGCCAATGACAGCGAGTTGTGAGTGAGTGGACAAGACCGTAGGAGGCATAAAAAATTCCCACCAACCCGGAAGGCATGATGGGAATTTACGAAAAACTAAAAACTGGAAGCTCGATTACGCCAATTGGGTTTCGCCGTTTGCGCCTTGGGTCACGAGAACGATCCGGAGTGGCAAGCGGACAAGAATTTCACCGTCACATCCGATGTCGATGGAGTAAATGCCATCTTCTTCGAAACGAAGACCTTGAAGATTCATGACGATGTTGCGTGTCAAGAAGGGGACGTTCTTTGGAAGCTGCACTTCGAATTCTGGCTCGATCGGCATGTTGTTCGGGTCGAGCGATTCACCATCTTCGTTGATGATATTGATCGAGAGCTTGTGGCGACCGACATCTTCTGGAGTGAAGCAGAAACGCATCGCCAAGGCACATGATGGGTGCACGACGGGCACGGCACGAGCGGCAAGGGTGTCGAAAGTTCCTGAAATGACGAGCTTGCCATTATAGTCAGCAGCGAAGTCACAGAGAGTAGCGATTTGAATGTCCATGATGGATGTTTAGTAAGTTAAAGACCGCCCGACGATTTTTCGCATGGCGGAATTCATTTCTGAAGGGATCACGGCGAAGCGTAAAGCGCAAAGAAATGGGGAGAATTTCTTTGCGGGTGGTCGCACCTGATGTGGGCAAGTGCCCGCAGCGAAGGTGTAGCCTTCAAGCTCGTTGTGGTGGTGGCGAAATTTCAAGGATTTAGAAAGTGAAAAACCGCTTCACGGCTTCGCGTTTTAGCCGTAATTCGCGCCATTCATTGACGAGCCTGCTCGCCTCAATAATACCGCAGCCTGCGGGAAGCATCAGATTTCCCTGCTTCCACCAAATGCCCCGGATGGCGACGATCGCGTCGAATTTCCCTTGATCCCAAAGACCGAATGGCGCGCCAAACTGCGGCGGGCAGTTCAGGCGATTTCGCCAATCTTGCAGCATGGCCAAGGTATCGACCGTCCGGGGTAACGGGCCGAGTGCCGGCGTCGGATGCAAACGACGGAGTAGATTTTCTGGAGTCTGCGGGGATTGCAGATCAAGGCCGATGTTGGTTAAAAAATGAACAATTGAGCCAAGGTCTAAGATTTCACGACTGCACCGTTCGATGTTTCCTAGATCCAAGAGTTTAGAAACTAAAGTCTGGGCGACATATTCGTGCTCACGGATTTCCTTCTCATCCACCGCGAAGACATCGCGATCCTCACTCCGTGCCGTCCCGGCGAGCGCCATCGTTTCGAGGCGATTTCCGTCTAATGAAAATAGCAGTTCTGGAGTGGCTCCGGCAAATCCAGATTCTCCCTCAATCCAGCCATAAGACTGAAGCGGTGCCGTTTGGCGTGCCATGGCGGCCATGATCGCAGCTTTTGGCGATTCCTCGCTCGTGCCCGTTTCCGTAACGACGGGAACCGTTTTCTCGAAAATGCCGCCATGAATCGACACCATGATTTCTTGAAAAACCGAGGAAAAGGGAACTGCGTCCAGCACTGCCCAATCGCAGTCGAAGTCAGAGGAGATTGCAAAACGAGCTGCGAGTTCAGTGATGCTCGATCTCTCGATGGCGCTCGGAATTTTCCAAGGTTTCGAATCCTCTAGGGAGAAATTTTGCACATAAAATGCGACGCCGTCGGCAGGAAATTCCGCCGATTCCACAAACGGACCATGACCGATCAGTGCGCTGCCATCTCGCCGAGCGAGCCAAGCGATGGAATCAGAATTTTTTTCCATGAATTTGTGCCAAATGCTGGGTGAATGCATGAGTCCTCGCAAGCTGGATTCAAAAGCAGCGATGATGGAGAGGATGAACACCGATTCAGAGGATGCCCAAGCCGTCTTTTTTAGACTCTTCATCTGCGCGCATCCATGGTCCAAAATTCGCAACTATTCAGGTGCCGTGAGCTGAAGATTTCATAAACCGCAGATGGACGTTAAAAACGCAGATAGGAAGAGATGAAGAGATTTTTTAATGCGTGATCTCAGAATCAATTTCTTCTTCCATCTGCGGTTTAATTTCTGAAATTTTTTAATGGATGATAATTGAATAGTTACCAAAATTTTTAAACTCACATGTTTGGGGCTTTCCGTCGAACTTCGGTTTCACGGATTCGGGCATCAAACGGGGGATTGATCCATTGAGCAATGAGCCATATTGCTGAAATTGGATCTAGCATTCTGGTTAGAAAATTTTATGCTTACGAATGTAAACCCAACCCGCCCTGAATAGACTTTGAAATCAATTCAGGGTAATGACGCGAAATCCAATGATGAAACCCAAATTTCCCCTAGTCCTATCACGCCTCCACCGATGCCGTGCGTTCACTGGGTAGAATTCAGTTGCACGAATCCTGCGTCACCCACAATCAACTTTTCCGAAAACTCTAACTAAGTTTTTAAGCATTAAAGAACCAAACCCATCAAATCTATTCTATGAAATCCAAAAAACCATTCCGTCAAGATCTTACCGCCCGCTCGTCAAGCTGGCTGAGCCTTTGCACGATCACCTTCTGTGTCCTCACCGCCGGGCAGAGCATGGCTCAAGACACTTGGGACGGCGGCGGCGGCGACAACAACTGGACCACTGGCTTAAACTGGGCGACAGATACGGCACCAGCAAGCGGAGCACTCACTTTTGCTGGCATCATCAATACAGTCACGAACAATGACAACGCGGCGAACACCACATTCGGTGCGATCAATTTCACCAACAACGGTGCTACCAACACCGCAGCCTTCACTCTCAATGGTAATGCAATCACGCTCGGTGCTAACATCGTAGCGACGGCGATTTCTGCCTCTCCAAGTCCAGTGGGAACGCCGATCACCGATACCATCAATCTCGACCTGATCCTCAACGGCAACAGGACCGTAACCACCAACGGCAACCACAGTGTCACCATCAACGGAATCATCAACGAAACAGGCGCACCCCGCGACCTGACCAAGGGAGGCTCTTTCCCGTCCGGTACTCTCACCCTGACCGGAAACAACACATACACAGGGATCACCGTCATTCAAAATGGCGTATTGAGTGTGACCAAGATTGCTGATAGCGGCGATAGTAACATAGGTTTCGGCAATTCGATACGAATGGCATTCGGTGGTAGCGGAGCGACCTTGAACTACACCGGAACTGGTAATACTACCGCCCGCAACCTCCAGATCGGCGACGCCGCTCAACAAAGCGGCACCGGTGGGGCCACCATCAATCACAACGGGGCCAATGGAGGCACCGGGTTAGTGTTCAGTGCCGCGAATTTCACCCTAGCCCAGACCAGCACTGTCGGCTCACGCGCTCTTACGCTCGGAGGTTCCAACACCGACGCAAACCAGATTTCAGGAATCATCGCCAACGTGAGTGCCTCCACTGCAACAAATTTGGCCAAAGCGAACGCAGGACTCTGGATCGTCTCCGGGGCGAATACTTATACGGGTACCACTGCCGCTGGAGGCGGCACGCTGGCTGGCATCGGAGCGAATGCCTTCGGTAGTACATCAGGGATCACGATCGCTGGCGCTGGCACCCTGAGCTTGCGTGGCGACAGTAGCACGAGCTTCGTCAAAACGAGCGATAGCTCGCTCTACACGGTAAACGCAAGCGCCACCCAAGCCTCCATCAATGTGGATCGCGCCACGCCCGCAGGAACCAGCGCCAAGACCATGACCATCGGTAATCTCACTACCTCATCCACCGCCGCCGTTTATCAGCTAAATTTCACGGGCGCGAACAACACCAGCCTCAGCGCGGGCTCGATGACGGGTCCAGCATCAGCCGCGGTGGCAACGGTCACTATTTCCAACAATGTCACAGGTGGCGGGAATTTGACACTCGCCAGCTACACCAGCGCGAACACCACGGCAGGCGAAACCGTCACCTTCAGCGGCAATGGAACCACCATCGTGACTGGAGCCGTCAGCCCAAGTGCGACGCCACTTGGTTTGACCAAGAGCGGAACCGGAATACTCCGGTTAGATAGTTCTAGCGCCTACACCGGCCTCACCAACGTCACCGGTGGCGTCTTACACCTCAACCACGCCAACGCTCTTCCCGCAGCAGGCGCCCTCACCCTCAACGGTGGCGTGCTCGGCCTCGGGGTTGGTGACTTTACCCGGTCCATTGGCACACTCGGTGGGCAAGTAAGCATCGGAGCTAACAGCGGATTCGCTGCCTACGGCGCGGACCGTAGCGTGAACATAGGCGGTGCAGGGGCTTTGGTTAACTGGAATAGCACGACTCCTACCATCACTGGTACAACCCTCGTCCTCGGCTCCCTCACCGCCACTCATACGGTGACTTTAGTCAATCCAATCGACTCAAACGGAGGACGTTTCTTACGGGCGGACGACGGAGCGGCTGCCGTAGATGGCATCTTCGCTGGCAACATCACCGGCACTGGATTCCGATCCAAGATTGGGGCGGGGACGCTCCAGCTCAACGGCACCGGAAACACTTGGACAGGTGGCACCTTCATTGACAGCGGCACTCTCAGGCTGGGTGCTGCCGGAGTTCTCCCAGACAGCCAACTTTTGACGGTGAAACGAGCCAATGGGACAGGAAATACCGATGGAGTTCTGGACCTCGCCGGAAACGACGAAACCATCGGTGGTCTTACCCTTGGTAGCCCCACCGGCGAAGGTACTCTTCAAACCGCAGGCCAGACGCCCTCGGTAGTCAACTCCGGCGCAGTCGCTACTCTCACTCTAGGTGGCACTCTCACCTATGATGCCGGAAACGCTTCTTTCTTGAACGGGCATGCCACCATTTCCGCTAACGTCGCCACCGGCACCGCAGGCATTCGCCTCATCACCGTCGGCGATGGCAGTGCGACTGAGGATCTCGTCATTTCCGGCGCGATTTCCGGAGGTGCCGTGACGAAACTCGGATTAGGAACTCTCGCACTTTCCGGTGCAAACACCTACATCGGAGCCACCGCTGTCAGCGCGGGTACTCTAGCACTTGTGGGTGGCAGCCAATCCTCCGCCATCACCGTCGCCACGGGAGCTTCGCTCGGCTTCACCCTCGGTTCTCCGACGACCTCCACCGCTGCGGTCGATCTAACAACGGGCACGGTCAAAATCACCGGCACACCCACCTTGCCGAGCTACCTGCTCATGACCGCTGCAAGCATCACGGGCACACCCACGCTCGATGTCCTCATCCCTGGCTATGATCTCGTCAAAGAAAATGGTGACACCGAACTCCGCCTCAATTCAACCAGCCCTGTCGATCCCTACCTCACTTGGTCCGGTGGTGCGCTCTTTGATGACGACGCCAACAACGACGGCGTGGACAACGGCCTCGCTTGGCTCCTTGGCGCGAGCAGCCCGACTGCCAATGTCGTCCTTCCCGCCGTGACCCAGAGCGGTGGGACTCTCCAGATGACCTTCAGTATGCTAAAATCAGCAGATCGTGGTGCCGCAATGGTCGAACTCGAACACAGTAGCAACCTAGGCATTTCTGATCCTTGGACCAGCGTGCTCGTGCCGGAAACGAGCGGTGGACCCACCAGCGGCGTTTCCTTCAACGTGGACAGTTCCGGCGCGCTCAACAGCGTCACGGCCATCATTTCGTCCTCCGAGGCCGCAGCCGGCAAACTCTTTGGCCGCCTCAAAGGTATCAAATAATCCTCAAGAAAAGTATTAACCGTGCAATCCGGTAAGGTTAATACTTTCCCTCCCCATCATATGAGTCACGGTTGCACTGTAAATTTACCCTGAAAGTTCCAAAAATCCCAAATTTCAGACTTATATGGTTGCATTTAAAAGCTTCTCCACTTTCAATTTGAAAATTTTCGTGAGTTAAATTCCCACAATTTTCACCATTCGTTTTCAGTTACTCGCTACAATCAAAACCTCTTTATGAAAATAAAAACATCTATCATCGCATTGATCTCTGCCATGGGTTTTTCCGTGTCAAATGCGGCCTTCACCGTAAATGTCGATTTCAGCAATTCTGCAGCATCGACTACCACGGGTGCTCCGACTAATGCAGCGCAAATCACCACTACCGCCATTGGAGCTGCGCCAGCCCCCGGCACAACGTGGAATAATATTGGTGCCGGTGACGCATGGATTGGCTTTAATTCTCTCGGGAATCTTGTCAGTGCCGCTGCCACCACTGCGGGTGCTGCATCGACGACTCGTGCACTTGTCAAGGGAGATGGTAGCGGAGCTTCTGGAGTCACCGCTGCCATGTCATTTCTACCCGGTGGTTCTGCACTGGTTGGCGGCGCGCGCGCGAACGTTACTGACGCAAACCTCCTCGAAAATTTAGCTTCTGGTGCAGGGGTTGGTAGCGGTGGCAGATTTGTGGCGAATGATGCAGAGTCACTCATGCGTGACTATCTGTTCGTCAACAGCGGAACGACCACTCCGTCGCCGGGTTTTGAACTGTCCTTGAGCGGCCTGAGTTCCATAGCAGGTGTAACGAGTTACACACTCTATCTCTACGGTGCCGGTGATAATACGAACCAAGGCGGCGCATGGAATATC
>JANORE010000498.1:0-2452 GCA_031415155.1 Akkermansiaceae bacterium
GGGTGAATTCGTCCACTTTGCCTTGCTGGAAATCGCTTTCAGGCAGGCGTATTGCGTTTTTGCTGGAATTTTGAAGTTGAATTTTGAAGTTTTGGTCCCTGCTTTCAGTTTTCTTGGATGGAATGCATCAGTCATATCGGAAAATGACCTAGCAGAACTTCTAGTGCCTTCCGGCTTTTATCGCATTTCGATTTTTCTAAACCCACTTAAGTCCAAACACTGAACCATGATGTTTCCACTTCTCGCGTTCTTTCTCGTCGGAGTGGTGCTTTTCGGCCTCGCGGTGCCCGCATATTCGGCGAAAGTCATCCGCGACATCACCTTCGCCACCGTTGACGCTTCCGAACTGAAACTAGACCTCTACCTGCCCGATGCCGGTAAACCCGTTGGCCTACTTGTATGGGTTCACGGCGGTGCTTGGAAAGGCGGCTCACGCAGCGGCGTGGATCTCAAAGGACTTACCGACAAGGGGTGGGCCATCGCAAGCGTCGATTACCGTCTCTCGACCGTCGCGCGCTTCCCGGCACAGATTCATGATATCAAGGCCGCCGTGCGTTTTCTGCGCGAACATGCTGCGGAATACGGCTATCCCGTGACCCCGTTCGTTGCCTCTGGCTCATCCGCTGGTGCTCACCTCGCGGCACTGCTCGGTGTGACAAATGGCCTCCCTGCACTTGAAGGCACGGTAGGCACCCACGCCGCCGCTTCGTCTCACATTCAAGCAATCGTCGATCTTTATGGCGCAAGCAACCTAACCACGATTCTCGCCCAATCGACCCCGCATGGCTTGGCGATGCGGGTGCCTGCGCTCGAGCTGTTGCTCGGTGGCCAGCCTGAAAAATTTCCCGACCTCGCGCGCCTTGCCAGCCCGGTATTCCACATCGATGCACAAGATCCGCCTTTGCTCCTGCTTCACGGCGATCAAGACCCGCAAATGCCGATCAACCAGTCGCACGAATTGCACGGCACTTACGAAAAGCTCGGCCTGCCTGTCGTTTTTAAAGTCATGCACGGCTCTGCTCACGGCGGTCCAGCTTTCACTGTCCCGGCCACTCTCGACCTCATCGATACTTTCCTCCGTCAGCACCTTTCTCTCGCGACCGAATGAAAAGTGACAATTTATAAACGGACCAAACGTATCACGGACAACGGTGTCCAACTTTGGAGCCGAGGATTTCGAGCTTCATGTTTTCCTTCTCACGGCTTAGGAAATAGATGCCATTTTCTTTCCACTTGAACCATTGCTGGAAGTCGATGCCGGCGCGGTCCCAGATACAGAAAACTTTGCGGGCATTTTGGCGCAATTGTTGTGGGGTTTGGCGCTTGAGAGCCCGCATATAAATGTAAACGGACCGAAATAGCACTCGAGGCGGTTGAAGGCTAGTTCGATTCGAGTCTTGTAAGTCAGTGACCGCATGGCTAAGAATCCGTACGAGATTCATTACCCGACTCACTCACCATGATTCTGAAAAAACACCTCAAATCCCCTGTATCTTACTGCCTCGCACTGCTTGGCCTGCTTGCCATCATTTACCTGCTCCAGCCATCCGCTACGGAATCCGGGCGTGATGCGGTTTCAGTTAGAAAGACGCCGTCTGCGGAAAAAGCCACATCACGGATTGAAATCTTCGAGCGTTTTTCCCAATGGCTAGAATCCAAGCCGCTCGCGCCAGACCAAGCGCCCAAAGCCGAGGTCCTCGCCATGGTCCGCGAGCGCCGCGCGGTGATGGAGGAACTCATCGCCAGCGATCCGCAGCAGGCGCTCAAGCGCGCTGTGTCGCTCGATGTATGGCAGAGCCTGCCGCAGGAATTGAAGGCTGAGATCGAAGAACCCTTCAGCGCACTCGCCCGCTACCGCGTGCTGCCCGTCTGCGGCAATGGAACGACGGATGCAGTCCGCTACACGGAACTCGATGGCGGAGTATCCCTGGAGACTTTCGTTTTCGGCAGCCGCCTCGGTATTTCATCGAAGGAAAAATCACCCGTCCAAGGCATCCGTCTGGGAAGCCGCGCGGCACTGCGTGAAGGCAGCTTCCATCTGCTGACGACGGAAGAGGCGGCTGTAGCGCGGGGAATCTATCCGTCCGCAACAAGCGGTAAGGATTTCGCCACCGGCGCGGTGCTTGGGGAACATCCCGTCACTGCGCTAGCCGGTGGGAAGATTTTCCAATTCACCGACAGCGCGAGTTATGACTCGTTCAGCACGCCCATCGCAAAGCTGGATGAAAACCCGAGCCCGCACGGCGGCTCATCGCTCGTCTTTCTTCCCTTCCCTGCCGAGGGCGGTGGCTTCGATCTTGAGGGTGCCACACAGATGAACAACCAATACGCCAGCGCATGGACGGAGACAAAGAAGAAGGTTTTCATGATCCGCTGCGACTTTTCCGACAAGACGAACGCATCGTTTCCCGTAGTGAGTGCGGGCACTTACGCCACCCTGCTCAACACCACG
>JANORE010000499.1:0-7099 GCA_031415155.1 Akkermansiaceae bacterium
CTGGTTCGGTCAACGAAGTGATCCAAAAATCCCATTTAAAGTATAATTAGAATTTTATGAATCCATCATTTTTAACCTTATTGTCAGTAGTGGTGTTATGTGCCGAGGGCTTCTCGGTAGCGGCTGAGGCGGAATGGCGCGACATCAAGATCGATGTGCTAGCAGATCAGCCAGTGACCACGGCCCAAACACTGACGAAACAAGCGGATGGCTTCCATCGCCTAGGAATCACACTCACCAACGAGAGCAAGCAACCGCTGACGATTGAGAAAATCACCGTTCGTATACCCGTGGCCGAGCGCCTGACGGATGATTTGGAGATACTATATGGCGGTAGCTGCATGGGTAAAACGCCACTGTTGCGGCAGAATGTGGGAAAACAGACGGAAAAAAGTTCCAGTAATATGTATGAAATGGTGCGGCTCACCGACGGGCTGTATTTGTTCGCTGGCTCACTATCATGGCGTATTTTTATGCCTAACTTCACCCTGAAGGACGGAACTTTCGAAGTCTGGTCGCGTGGCGAAGGCAAACAACTCAAACCGGGCCAGTCTATCCAGTATGAACAAATCGTGCTACGTCGAGACGCCAATTGGCTTAGTATGCTTGATCAGTTCGGCGCGGCCATCGCGAAGGAAAATGGCATCACCAAGCTCAAGCCTGCCGACTACAAAGGCTGGGCAACGTGGGATTACTACGCCTATATGTTTTCTGCCGACGATATTCGTGGCAATATCGAGAAAATCAAAGAACTAAGTCCCTCGGCGAATCTGATTCAGATTGACGCCGGGTGGTATGCCACACGCGGTGATTACACCTTGGTCCGTCCTGATCTAGTCGGCGGCATGAAGGCAATCGCGCAGCAAACCAAGGCTGCTGGGATGACTCCTGGTATCTGGCTCGATGGATTTCGCGCAAATTCAACTTCGGAGGTTTGTAAAAATCACCCAGAGTACTTCCTCCACGATCAGGACGGAAAGATGATCATCGAAGTCAGGAGGACGGAGGGCGTAGACCGCGACCGTGTCTACATCGACTATTCGCACCCCGGTGCTCGCGCTCACATGGCAGAATGCATCCGCGTGATCAAAGAGGACTGGGGTTTTCCTTATTTCAAGATCGACTTTATGCGCTTCGGTCTGAATCAGGAAATCATGCAAAACAAGCCGTTATTGAAGAGCGTCAAGGCTCATGATCCGACGATCACAGACGTCGAGAGAATGCGCCTCGGGATGAAGACCATGCGTGATGCAGTGGGGCCAGATAGTTATCTATTAGGCTGTTCTGCTATATTTGGTCCCTGCATCGGCTTCGTGGACGGGATGCGTACTGGCGGCGACATCTACCCTGTTTACAGTGCCTTCCCCGAGCGCTGTCTTGCCAACATCAGCCACTTTTATCTGAGCGGTAAGGTTTTCAATGGCGACGCCGACTATCTCACCTTCCGCGAGGCGATCGACGAAGATGAAAAAGTCTCCAAAGAGAAAAACAAAAACGGCGGCAGAATGACGATGAACGAAGCGCAAATGTGGGCTGATTTTAACAAACTCTACGGTACGGCACGCCTTCAAAGCGACAATCTGATGACGCTGCGTCCGGAGCGCCTAGCGTTAGTGAAAGAGGTTTTCCAGTATCCAGCGATGGATGAGACGGTTCCGCTGGATCTTTGGAAGCACGGGACGGATAAAGGAGACGGCTTCGAGCTACTGCTCGCCCGGAAAGGCCAAGAAATCTATCTTGGCGTCTTTAACTGGAGCGATGCGCCGAAGGATTACGCCGTGGCAGCCTTCGGGAAGCCTGATCCGATCAAATTGGAAGGCCGGCACTCCGTGATTCTAAAATACGATGGGAAAGATTCGTTCTCCCAACTGTGTATGAAACTCCGATCACGGTAAAATCCGCCATCACCTTAACCGCAACCCATGAAATTCCTTCTCTTTAATTTCCTCACTTTCAGCATCGCCTTGGCCCAGCCAACGGATCTCGGCGAGGCACCCGTCAAGGCTCCATTCGTCAAAGATGAGGATTCGCTCTGCGTCAACGATTGGTGGAATCGTCCGTCCAATCCTATCATCGACCTCAAGATTCCGCGTGATCAGGTGGTTTGTTTTGGCATCTACACGGTCCACAACCGCGTCCTGAAACTCACCGCGCAACTCTATCCGCTTTATCCGAAAGAGACGCGCGAAGTCCGCTTGGAAATCGAGAAGAATGGCGTATGGACCGAGGCTGGCCGCAAGAACGTCAACGACCTTGGATGGTCTACCAGCTTCCGTGTCGAGGATTGGGACGATAAGGCCAACATCAAATATCGTTTACTGCATGGAGAGAAATCCTCCTTCGAGGGAGTCATCCGCAAGAGCCCCAGCGACAAGGATGAGATCAGTGTCGCGGCGCTTTCCTGCAACTCAAACAAGGATCGCGGCCTCCGTCCGGAATACACTCGCAACATCAATCACCAAGATCCCGACCTTGTCTTCTTCGCCGGCGACCAATCCTACGATCATACCGAACACACCGCCGCTTGGCTCAAGTTCGGCTTAGCATTTAGGGAAACCTTTCGTAACCGCCCCTGCGTCACCATTCCAGACGATCATGACATCGGACAGGGCAATCTCTGGGGCGAAGGTGGTAAGATCGCCAAAGAGGAGGCTGGTCACGATGGTGGGTATTTCTACCATCATGAGTACGTCAAAATGGTCGAGCGCCAGCAATGTGCTCACCTGCCGGACCCATACGATCCAACTCCCGTGGAACAGGGAATTGGCGTCTATTACACCCGTTTCTTACTCGGTGGAATCGACTTTGCCATCCTTGAGGACCGCAAGTTCAAGACTGGCCCACTCGGGCGGCATCCCATGGAGGGACCGCGCCCAGATCATATCCTTGATCCAAAATACGACCCCAATGTCATCGATACTCCCGGTCTCAAATTACTCGGCGAACGTCAGGAAAAATTTCTAGATGCTTGGGCACAACAACGAGAAGGCGTCAGCATGAAAGCCGTTCTTTCCCAGACTCCCTTCTGCGGTGGAGCGCACCTTCACGGTTCGCGCAAGAACCGCCTCCATGCTGACCTTGATTCGAACGGTTGGCCTCAAACGGGTCGTAATAAAGCCCTTGAACTCATCAACAAGGCGAGCGCCGTCCATATTTCTGGAGATCAGCACGTCGCCACTCTCGTTCGTCACGGCATCAAGGAACATCGCGATGGACCTTGGTCCTTTGCGGTCCCTGCCGTCGTCAACAGCGTCTATGGCCGCTGGTGGTGGCCTGAGGATGAAAAACCCGGCAGCAATCCCATAACCGGATCACCCCTCCCCTGGACTGGCGACTATCTGGACGGTTTCAATAACAAGGTCACCATGATGGCCTATGCCAACCCGGACCCTAAATTTCTAACCGTTTCCTCAAAAGACGCCGATAGGACTTCTGCTCTCATCACTAAAGAAAACTGGGCGGACGGCTACGGGGTGATTCGTTTCAAGAAATCGACTGGGGAAGTCACCTTCGAGTGCTGGCCACGCTTCGCCGATGTTTCCAAGCCTGATGCGAAACAGTATCCCGGCTGGCCCGTGACGGTGAAACCATAACTCATCAAGTATATGAAAAGGTATGGGTTTTTACGTTGGGCGGCCTTCATGGTCTTCATGTCTTGCATCGCAGCAAAGTCTGCCGAGCAAGATCAGAATAGGCCGAATATATTATGGATCACCGGCGAAGACATGAGTGCCAAATGGCTAGGCTGCTATGGCAACACGCAGATCAAGACGCCCAACTTCGACAAGTTTGCGAGTGAGGGATTCTTATACACGAACTGTTATGCGAACGCTCCGGTGTGCGCCCCTTCCCGCAGTGCTTGGATCACGGGCATTCATCCTGTTTCCACCGGGACGATCTATATGCGTAGCCTGTATGAAACACCCGTCTCGTTGGTTTGGTATCCCGATGCTCTGCGCGCGAACGGGTATTTCGCAGCGAACTCGACGAAGACTGACTACAATACGTCGAACCGCAAGGTCGGGGGCTTTGGTGGCGGTAAGAACCAGGGAAGCGTCGGGCACTTTGAAAATACTTGGGACTCCTATGAGGACGATTGCTGGAAAAATCCCATGAGGAAACCGGGCCAGCCATTTTTTCAAGTAAGTAATTCAACCGGCTGTCACGAATCCTATCTCCACGGAGAAAAGAACACCCGCGAGGATGTCGATCCAGCCACCATCAAACTGGCTGCCTATCATCCAGATATCCCTGAAATGCGCTTGGATTACGCCCGCTACACGGCTGGCGTCATGGGGGCGGACAAGGCACTCGGTAAGATCCTCGCCAAGTTGGAAAAGGATGGCCTCGCGGATGATACCATCGTGATTTACACTTCAGATCATGGTGGCATCATCGGACGCAGCAAACGTTTCCTCTACGATTCAGGCACCCAAGCGGCATTCATGTTACGCATCCCTGAGAAGTTTAAACATCTGTGGCCCGCTGAAAAACGCGGTGCTCGCATCGACCGACTGATCAACTTCATCGACATGCCTAAAACGTGGCTGGCCATCACTGGCTCCAAGATTCCATCGGAAATGCAGGGAAATGTCTTCCTCGGTGGAAAACAAGACCCACCGCGCAACTCTGTCTTCATGGCTCGTGATCGGATGGACGAGGCTCCCGACATGCAGCGGGCCGTGCGAGATGGTCGGTATTTATATATACGCAACTATGAGCCATACCGTCCGAATGGACAATTTCTGGAATATCTCTGGAAAGCACCATCCATGGTAGCATGGGATACCTATCATCAGGCAGGTAAGACCGATGCGATTACCGGAGCCTTTTTTCGACCGAAATCCGTCGAGGAGTTGTTTGATTGCCAGAGCGATCCCGACAATGTCAAAAACCTAGCCACTAACCCTGACCAAAGCCAACGTCTGACTGGGATGCGTGAAGGTCTAAAGAAGCAACAAACCCACTTATTTGATTGCGGATTTTTACCGGAGAGCATCTTGCTGAACCGGGCACAGGAAAATAAAATCACCATTTATGAGCTGATTCGCAATCCGAAGCTCTATGACCAGCAAGGTTACATGAAGGCTGCCGATTTGGCGAACTTCGCGAATGCTGCCGATCTGCCCAAGCTGATAGAACTGCTTGAATCCAACGATGAGGGATATCGCTACTGGGGCGTGATCGGATGTATTCAACTGGGGAAAACTGCGGCGACACCCGAAGTTCTCAAGACCATGGCAAACTTGATCCAAACTGACATCAAGGATGAACGATCACTGGACGTTCGGGTAACAGCGGCTTTCTATCTATGCCAGATCGGACAAGAAAAGGATGCCTCACTACGCTCACTCGCAGAGGTCATCGCCAGTCCGGGAAAGTCGATGGCTAAAGGACGTGCATGGGCCAACGTGTTTCTGCTAGGTTCCGAGGCTAAGGCCATCGAAGAGATCTTTCAGACCATGAAGTTGGCCAAAAATGAACAGACCACACTCGCACTGTTCCTATCAAGGATTCAGAACGAATTCTAAACGATGCGGTTCGCGCTTCACGGTTTGTGGAAAACGCTGGGGGAATGGATTCGTCCGAAAAGCGTTCCCCGCCTTGCATTCCGGCCATCGCTCGCCACCCTGATTTTATGCAAATCGCGCCTAAGCCAAATAGTGCCCTTCTGATCGTCGGTCACGGCTCCACGGAAAATCCAGACTCCTCGACGCCCTACTTCGACCATGCCGATGAGATTCGCAGCCGCGGCCTCTTCGCCGAGGTGCATTGTTGCTTCTGGAAAGAGGAACCCTCAATGCGCGAGGCGTTTTATCTCATCGATTCCGATGAAGTCTACGTGGTGCCCGACTTTATCAGCGAAGGTTATTTCACCCAAGATGTCATCCCGCGCGAGCTTCAACTCACTGGCCCCACCACCGAAGTTCGCGGGAAAAAGTTCCACTATTGCTTGCCTGTCGGCGTGCATCATTCGATGACCCATCTCATTTTAAAACGGGCGAAGGAAGTTGCACCTGGAGTCGATCCTGCGGCCACCACGCTGATTATTACCGGCCACGGCACGGGCTTGAACCAGAACTCCACCAAGTCCATTCGCGACCAAGTGGACCTCATCATCGCTTCCGGTTCTGGCTACGCCGCCGTTCTGGATGCCTACATGGAAGAGCCACCATTCATCGCGGAGTGGGATCAAATGTCACACACTCCCAACGTCGTCGTCGTGCCATTTTTCATCTCGGATGGACTCCATTCCTTCCAAGATATTCCCGTGCTCTTAGGCATCGAGAGCGAAGTAGGAGCTGCCGCCAGCCAGCGAGAGATTTTCCGCCAAAATCCGCACCCACTTCGTGGAAAAACACTTTTTTACAGCTCCGCCATCGGCACGGAACGGCTACTGGCCGATGTTATTTTAGACCAGGTGGCTGACTTTGATCAGTTACACCCATGAATCCTCAATCCGTTTTTTATCATCCACCCATGTCCACTGCGCTCAAACTTCGTAATCTCATCGGCTCCGGCATCCATCGCATGGGCGAGTTAGAAATCCAGACAGACATTCATGGATTTTCCTATGTCATTTGCCACATGGCCGATGCAGAGCTTGCGACGCAGCCTGTATTCGGCGGATTGGAGCAACACGCCGGCCCAGCAGACGCCCGTGATTTATCGACATATGCGGCAGACGGAGCCTACCGCTTCACGAAAGGCCAAACCAATCTGATACGCGGTTGGGTCATGATGTTAGAAAACGAACAAGATTTGCGGCTCGCCATCGATCAATTTTATCCTGCTTGTCTCGGTCTTTTTCTCGCTCAAAAAGAGGAATCGTTAGAAATTGAAAATCTCCGCGATAAGCTCAATCGACAAACGGGCATGTATCGCTTTGCTCGCTCGATCAGCGACCTCGGCGCGCAAAAGCTCGTCCAAGAAGTCTGTGGTCCAGCTCACCAGTGTGCGAAAAAAATTCTCTGGAAAATCGATCCAGAGACACCGTTAGACGATAGTCTCGCCAGTCGTTTCAATGGAATCCCCGGCGAGTTCACGGACGAATCCAAGGCAATTCCCCTGCTCTGCCGCGAAGCCTGTAACCACTTCG